>NZ_JBFRYA010000006.1:0-225013 GCF_040892635.1 Zhongshania guokunii
TATTAGAAACTGGGAACCGATAAAAGACGTTTATCTTAACCCGGAAAAGCCAGCGGTCGTGGACGAGAAAAACAAGGCGGCATAAATCAATCTGAGGCGACAACTACCTTGAAAAACGCCGTACTTGATAGCCCTCATCAATCCAAGTGGGAAGGTATTTAGATAGTTCTCCGTCGGAATTGCGCACGGTATTGCGGTAATGAGAGCTATCCACTCCCTCGTGATGCCCCGCATTGTCGATATTCATCGGGTGTATCAACATAAAGTCGGGGTTGTGGCGGCGACGCAGTGATTCTGCATCGAGGTATACATAGCTGTCGGGATAGTGATCGCCATGATAGAAGCAACCGTGCTGAATTAATTGTTCAAGGTCCTCGGTATGGCGATCTCGCGCTGCATTGTAGGGGCTGCGGTTGTATAGCTCGCTAAACCAATGAAATGCGGCTGCCGCGGTGGTGAGCTCAGCCTTGCGAGCTAAGCTAAAAACGCTTTGTTGATTGGAGTTGCGGTTTACATCGTTGTGCACAATACCACTGAGCACAGGGGTAACTCCCGTTAGGATTGTTTCGTATAGCGGGCGAGACTTAGAGGGCAGCTCGCACTGTAGCTTGTAAAGGGTGGTTGCGCCCTGCGCATTTAAACCTTGAAGAAACCCCATACACTGTTCGGCAGTGTTGTAGGCAAGGCCATCAAGTACTATCAGTATTACTTTGTTAGACATATTCTCCTATCAATATCATGGCCGAATAACATCGGTCGATAACTCAAATTCATTGCGCCGAGATTAGCTTGTTAATATGAAGGATATGTGACAAAAAAATTAGGATGTGAAGCTTAAGGGATCATAGCTGTTTATATTTTTGATGGGTAATCATTTTCACCCATTAGCAGAATCAACGGGCAATGACTGTAGCTGCTGCGATTGCAACTTGCATTCTGGGAGGCTAAGTGGGACGGTTGAACGTCGTAAATGAATAATTTTCCCCTACTTGCGTATCATTTGTTTATTGAGAGCTGCTATGTTCAAACTTAAGGTGATGGTTTTTGTATTGCTTGCGTTTCTGCTTCAACCAGTTCTCGCACAAAATACCAAAAATGCTACCAAGCTTGTGTATGACGCCGAGCTTAGCACCTATGCGTATGATTTTGATGTGAATTATCTTGCCATTCAAGCTCAGCGGCAGTCGTTGAAAATGGCCTATATCTATCTCAAAGGTGATGCTGATAAGCCTGTTGTGACTTTGATGCACGGTAAAAACTTTAATGCCGACTATTGGACCGATACAGCGCTCTTTTTGCAGAGCAAAGGCTATGGAGTCCTGATTCCCGACCAGATAGGTTTTGGAAAATCCTCTAAGCCGGCTAATTTTCAGTATTCCTTTGCCGTAATGGCGCTGCATACACGCTCATTACTGGCATCTCTGGAAATTGAAGAATCGATTGTGATTGGGCATTCCATGGGAGGGATGTTGGCTAGCCGCTTTGCTTTGATGTATCCAGATGTTACTCGGCAGCTCGTTCTGATTAACCCAATAGGCCTGGAAAATTACCTGCAATACGTGGAGTACAAAGATACCGACTTTTTCTATAAAAATGAGTTAGCAAAAACGACCGAAAGCATAAATGCCTATCAGCAAAAAAATTACTATGATGGTAAATGGAGTGAGCGATACGAGGAGCTTACGCAGTTTATGGTTGGTCAGCTTAACGGCCCAGATAATGACTTAATTGCCTGGGTGAACGCGAAGACCTACGATATGATTTTCACTCAGCCTGTTATTACCGAGTTCAAAAATTTATCAGTTCCTGTCAGCTTGATTATTGGCACTCGTGATCGAACTGGTCCGGGGCGCAATTGGCAGCATTCAGGTACCGACTATGAGTTGGGTCGCTACGATCGTCTAGGGGCCGCGGCCGCTAAGATAATATCTGATGCTACGCTATTTGAACTGCCTGGTTTGGGGCATTTGCCGCAGATTGAAAACTTTGAGCGATTTAAAATGGCACTGTCGAGCGCCCTCGCTAGTTCGGCCCAGTAAGCTACTTATTGTGGGATTTATTGCGGTGGCCCGGTAGACGCCGCGCCGCCGCAGTTTCTCATTGTTCGCCTACGCTTTAGAAAAAGTCCTTTTTGTTGCCCGCGACACCTCAATGATCTCCAGTTTTGTTGAGCGATTATGCAGTAAGGGCCATTCTATTATTGCGCCTACTTGCTCACCGATAAGTGCAATTCCGATAGGTGACAGAATAGATATCCGCATTTCGGTAACGCTGGACTCCCATGGCATAACGATAGTTACTGTGCGGCGACCGCCCGTTATAAGGTCTTTGAAATGCGATTTACTATAAAGTGAAACGATGTTGCTAGGCATTAGGTCGTCAGGATAAACGTCGGCTTTTAGCAGCTCTTTATCGAGGGCAGCAGTCGCGTCAGATCGACTGATTTTAATCAGTCGCGCTAATTTTTCGTAATCTGATTCGGAAATAATCAATTCATTTTCAATAGGCATAACAAGCCCTCACCAATTTAAAAACAGTGCGCGTAGGTTTTCAGTCCGAGCATTTGAAGCGCTCAGAGCGATATGTTTATTTGATGGATTATTTTCGGGCGGTTAAGACAGTACTGCGCTTAACCGCCAATAGTGAGGAAGGCGCTAACGGGGTAGAGTTCCCGTAGGCCGAAGGAGAGTTGTTGTGTGGAATAAGGTCGTTTGTTCATAGGGAGAGATTACTATGTTTGTAGACTTAAGCAAGGCTTTCTCATTTGACCCTACCAGTGTTTTTTTGGCTGCTTGCTATTACTGGATATTGGCATAAGGTTTGAGGAATGATCCTAATTGGTGAGGAAGGGTGAAGAATGACGACTAATTTTCCGGTGAGCTTGGACGAATTTATGGCCGGTGTTGTACGTCGCAACCCCGGTGAACTGGAATTCCATCAAGCCGTGTTTGAAGTTGTACAAGATATTTTTGTGTTTATCCGCGACAAAGAAATTTATCACTCTGCGCAAATTTTGCGGCGCTTAGCGGAGCCTGACAGGGTGATCTCGTTTCGGGTGTGCTGGGAGGATGATGGCGGCAATATAAGGGTTCAGCGTGGTTATCGTGTTCAGAATAGTAATGCGATAGGACCCTATAAAGGTGGTTTGCGTTTTCATCGCAGTGTAAATCAAAGCATTCTCAAATTTCTTGCCTTTGAGCAGACCTTTAAAAATAGTTTAACCGGTTTGCCGATGGGCGGTGCCAAAGGTGGTAGTGACTTTAATCCGAAAGGTAAAAGTGAGCGTGAAATTATGCGCTTTTGCCAATCGTTTATGACCGAGCTTTATCGGCATATAGGAGAAGACACCGATGTGCCGGCTGGTGATATTGGCGTGGGTGCTAGGGAAATTGGTTATATGTTTGGCCAATACAAGCGTATTAGCAATCGTTATGTGGGGGTTTTAACCGGTAAGGGAGTTGATTGGGGTGGCAGCTTAGTCCGCACCGAGGCGACAGGTTATGGTTTGCTTTATTTTGTTGAGGAAATGCTCAAGTACCGGAATGAGCACCTTGAGGGAAAGCGAGTAGTTATATCGGGCGCCGGTAATGTTGCCCTGCACGCCGCAGAAAAGGCGATTGCGTTGGGTGCACAGGTGTTAACGGTATCAGACTCTGGTGGTTTTCTTCACGACCCAGTAGGTATTGATAGCGATAAGATCAAATGGCTTAAAGCCTGTAAGTTTCTGGGCGATGGTGATTTGGCCAGCTATCCTACGACGTTTGCCGGTACAGCGTATTACGCCGAAAAGCGTCCGTGGGCAATTCCATGTGATATTGCGCTGCCCTGCGCGACTCAGAATGAAATTAGCCTGGATGATGCTCGTACGCTTATCGCCAATGGCGTTAGCTTGGTGGCAGAGGGCGCAAATATGCCCACCCACAATGATGCCGTGCATTTGTTTCGCGACGCCAAAATTTTATTTGGCCCAGCTAAAGCGGCTAATGCTGGCGGTGTTGCGGTGTCGGGTTTGGAGATGAGCCAGAACAGCCAGCGGCTGTATTGGAAAGAAGAGCAGTTGCATAGCTTGTTGCGGGAAGTGATGCAAGATATCCATAGCCGCTGTTTGCGCTATGGCCTGCAAGACGACGGCCACGTGGATTATTCACGCGGCGCCAATATCGCCGGCTTTAAAAAGGTGGCCGATGCAATGCTGGCCTTTGGGGTGGTGTAAATAACCGATGGTTAATCTGGTGCTTGTTCAGCTTGCTTCTTTTTGACTAGCCGGCCAAACACAATTCCCACTTCAAAAAGAAACCACATCGGTACCGCCAGTAGGGCTTGGGAGATCACGTCGGGTGGGGTGAGCAACATGCCAAAAACAAAGCAGCCAATGATCACATAGGGGCGTTTTTGGGCTAAATCATTGGCGGTGGTTACGCCGGAGGCAATCAGAAGCACTGTCGCAATGGGAATTTCAAAGGCGATGCCAAAGGCCAAAAATAGCTTTAGGGCAGTGTCGAGAAAGCGGGCGATATCGGGAGTGTAATTGACGCCTTCGGGAGTGATGCCGCTAAAAAAGCCAAAGACCAGCGGAAAGACCACGTAATAGGCAAATGCTAAGCCGGCGTAAAACAAGATAACGCTCGAGGCGAGCAGCGGAGCGGCAATGCGTTTTTCGTGACGGTACATGCCAGGCGCCACAAATTGCCATATTTGGTGAAGTATCACGGGCATGGCCATGCAAAATGCCGAGACTAATACCAGTTTAAATGGGGTTAAAAACGTCGAGGCAATTTCGGTGGCGATCATGCTGGTGCCTTCCGGCAAATAGCGACGTAACGGCTCAGCAACAAAAGAGTAAATAGTATTGGCAAAGGGCATGAGGCCCACCGTGCAGACGAGTATTGCGAGCACAATACGCAGCAGGCGGTCACGTAATTCCGTTAGGTGGGCAACCAGTGGCTGGCCTTGATCCTGATCGGCATCCGTCATGATTTAGGGTCTTGTGGTGAGGGTTTGCTGGGTTTGTCGTCTGCGCTCACGGCGGGCTCGGGTTCTGCTGTCGTATCTGGGCTTGAGCTGGATTTGGGAGCGATACTGTTTTCAATATTGCTGAGCTCTTTGCCGGCTTTGTCTATTTCTTTATTAATTTGGTCTTTGCTTTCTTTTAACGACGCTATAATTGATTCGTTGTGAAGTTGACGACGAATTTCGTCGGCGCCGACCTCACGCTCGATTTCACTGCGAATATCGCTAAAACTGCGTCGCAAACGGCCTATCCACAGGGCAACCGTGCGCACTGTACCCGGCAGACGCTCGGGGCCAATTACCAGCAGACCGAGTACGCCAATAACCAAGAGTTCTGCAAAGCCGATATCGAACATTTACAGTTTGGTCTCTTCTTTGCTCTCGGTTTTTGTGTTGCTGTCTTGTGGCGTTTTGCCTTCGAGATTTTTGGCCTCCTCATCTTCCTCGCCTTTCATGCTGTCTTTAAAGCCTTTGAGCGCGCCGCCAAGGTCGGTGCCCATGCCTTTAAGCTTTTTGGTGCCAAAAAGTAAGACCACAATGGCGAGAATGATTAAAAGTTGCCAAATACTGATGCCGCCTAAGCCCATGAGTTTGTCCTTTTTTCTAAGTTTGAATAAAAGTTATTATTTACGCGCTGCTTTTTCATCAAGGCCAGATAGGCCAAAGCGTCGCGCCAGTTCGTCTAGTACCGGTTGGTGATTTTCGCCGAGTTGGGAGAGCATCACCAAGCTGTGAAACCACAGGTCGGCGGTTTCATAAATGAGTTTGCTATTATCGCCGCTGATTTCAGCGTCTTTAGCGGCGAGCACGGTTTCTATCGCCTCTTCGCCAACTTTTTCTAATATTTTGTTCAGCCCTTTGTGATGGAGGCTGGCCACATAGGAGCTGTCGGGGCTGGCGTCTTTGCGGGCCGCGAGTACCACGTCGAGCTGGGCTAAAATGGATTCTGCCATACTATTGGTCCACGCTTTTATACATTGTTGCTGGGTCTTTTAAGACTGCTTCGGTGCTCTGCCAATCGCGCTCCTGCAGTTGGCGATAAAAGCAGCTCTGGCGGCCAGTATGGCAGGCAATGCCGCCAATTTGTTCAACTTGCAGCAAGAGGGCGTCGCCGTCGCAGTCTAGTGACATACTGTGAATTTTTTGAACATGGCCGGAGCTTTCGCCCTTGCGCCACAGCTTACTGCGCGAGCGCGACCAGTACACCGCGTCGCCACTGGCAATACTCAGTAGCAGTGACTCTTGATTCATCCACGCCATCATCAATACGCGGCCACTGGCGGCGTCTTGGGCAATGGCGGCAACAAGGCCGTCGCTATTCCACTTTACTTGATCTAGCCAAGTGCTGTCTTGGGGTTTACTGCTCATGTGCGTTCCGTTGGGCATAACTGCGACATGCTTATATCTGCGCCCGTATTTACAAGGGCCATACTTTACCTCAGCGGCTGCGGATAAAGAAATATAAAGCGATACTAAAAAGGCCAATACTGATATTGGGCAGGCTTTGCAGGCCGAGTCTAATGCCTGGGTCGGCGAGCAGCGCGGCGGCTAGCGCAGCCATAATCGCAATGCGTTGATTGCGGGCGCGAGCTGATTGCTGGCGTAGTTGGGCGCTGAGCTCACTGTGCGGCGGGGGGCTATTGCCATTACCGTTGGCGGGCTGCTTAGCGGTACTGCTGCGCTCAAGTAGGGCCTCGGGTAAGTTGGGCAGTTGCTCCAGCCAGCCCGGCAGGCGATGACTGACCTTTTTAAGCACGCTTTGCGGTGAGTAGCGGTCGCGCACCCAACGCTCTAAAAATGGCATGGCGGTAGACCACAAGTCGAGCTGGGGATAGAGCTGGCGACCCAAGCCTTCAATGTTGAGCAGGGTTTTTTGCAGCAGCACCAGTGAGGGCTGTACTTCCATGTCAAAGCGGCGGGCGGTTTGGAAAAGTTGCAAGAGCAATAAACCGAAGGATATCTCTGACAGTGGCTTTTCAAAAATTGGTTCGCTCACCGTGCGAATTGCGGCTTCAAACTCATGCACGCGGGTTTCTGGCGGCACCCAGCCACACTCCACGTGCAGCTCGGCCACTTCGCGGTAATTGCGTTGGAATATCGCCAGTAAATTGCGCGCCAAATAATACTGATCGAAATCGCTGAGGCTGCCAATAATGGCGCAGTCGATGGCGATGTACTGCGGCGAATTGGGGCGGTTGTGGGCAATAAAAATATTGCCGGGGTGCATGTCGGCGTGGAAAAAACTGTCGCGAAACACTTGGGTAAAGAAAATCTCTACACCGCGCTCGGCGAGCTTTTTCATGTCGGTGCCCTGTTCGCGCAGGGTGGCTAAATCGGTGACGGGAATACCGTGAATCCGTTCCATCACTAAGACGTTGCGACGGGTGTAATCCCAGTAGACCTCCGGCACATACAGAATGTCGGAATCTTTAAAGTTGCGGCGCAGCTGGGAGGTGTTGGCGCCTTCGCGCTGCAGGTCGAGCTCGTCGAGTATGGTGTGGCGGTAGTCATCAACGACTTCGGCTGGGCGCAAGCGGCGGCCGTCGGGAATATAGCGGGCAATCAACACCGCAATGGTTTGCAGTAGTTTTAAGTCGGCGTTAATGGTGTGTTCAATACCTGGGCGCACTACTTTGACAACCACGTCGATATTGTTGTCGAGGGTGGCGGTGTGCACTTGGGCGATAGAGGCCGAGGCGAGTGGCTGGCGGTCGAAGGCAATGAAAAGCTCATCTATCGGCTTGCCCAGTGCCGTCTCAATAACCGCCACGGCTTGGTCGCTGGGGAACGGTGGCACTTGATCTTGAAGCTTGGCCAGCTCCATGGCGACGTCGTCGGCGAGCAGGTCGCGGCGGGTAGAGAGAATTTGACCAAATTTAATAAATATTGGCCCGAGTTGCTCTAGTGCAAGACGCAGGCGTTCGCCGCGGCTGTGTTGACCCTTGGGGAAGAGTCGCCAAGGTCCGCAGCGCAGCAGCAAGCGGGCGCGCAGTGGTAGGCGCTCAGCGGGAATTAGCGTGTCGAGGCGGTAGTGACAAATAATCCAGCAAATAGTGAGCAGGCGGCGCAGCCCCATAGCGTGTTTCCTTAGTTTTTATTGGTTTGGGGCGTTAGGCGCTGCTGTAGGCGGCGCATTTTGGCTTCGAGGCGTTCGCTGCGGGTTTTGAGTTCGTCAATATCTTGGTAAAGCTCAGCTGCCTGGCAGGGGTGGGGAACCAGCTGGCTTTCTTCTAATAAAAATTCTTCGAGTTGGCGGTGTAAATTTTTACGGGTACTGTTCAGCCAGTGGTGGCCGGCGCGCAGACCTGTGCCAATCTGATGGGCGGCAACATCACCAAAGGAGTCGGCTAGGGGCTGTTCCCAGTCGATGTCGAGTTCGGCGAGAATTTTGCGTAGCGCGAGTAGCGGCGCGGTATCGCCGCTGATTTGAATATTGCCATTAATCAGTGCCGCAGCGGGATCGGTAGCAGTGGCCACGCTGGCAAATTCGCGCCAGGTGCCGCTGAGTCGAGTGCTAATGCCGTCGTTGAGCTTGCCCAGCAGGCGCAGGCGACTGCCGCTCACGCCAATGCCTAAATTTAAATCGGGGTCTTTTAACTCCAGCGCAAAGCGCTGGCCGTCTAGCCCGCGCAGTTTGGCGCGGGCGCCGGGGTCGAGGTGCAGAGCCTTGTTAATTAGGTTTTCGAGGCCGGAAATCGCGGCACCTTGCAGTACCGGCGGAATCACGGTTTGACACCTCGGTGCACGGCAACCACTCCAGCGGTCATATTGTGGTAGCGCACATCCACAAAGCCGGCGTCGCTCAGCATGCCCTTGAGGGTTTCTTGGTCGGGGTGCATGCGAATACTCTCGGCCAAGTAGCGGTAGCTGTCTTCGTCGCTGGCGACCAGCTGACCCATTTTGGGCAGAATGTCGAAGGAGTAGCGGTCGTAGAGTTTGGCCACCACGGGGTTAACTGGCTTGGAGAACTCTAATACCAGCAGTCGGCCGCCGGGTTTGAGTACGCGGTTCATGGAGCGCAGCGCAGCGTCTTTATCGGTGACATTACGAAGGCCAAAGGCGATGGTGATACAGTCGAAATAATTGTCGGGAAAGGGCAGGCACTCGGCATTGGCCTGAACGTATTCGATATTGCCAACAATACCTTTGTTGGTGAGTTTTTCGCGGCCAACGGTGAGCATGGAATCGTTGATGTCGGCCAGTACCACTTTGCCATCGCTGCCGACTAAGCGGCTGAATTTTGCGGCGAGGTCGCCGGTGCCGCCAGCAATATCGAGGACTTTATTGCCGGGCCGCACTCCAGATAATTCAATGGTGAAGCGCTTCCACAAACGATGAACCCCGCCAGACATCAGGTCATTCATAATGTCGTATTTGGCTGCAACCGAGTGAAAGACACCTGCGACCATTTTGACCTTGTCTTTGCTGTCGACGGTTTTGTAGCCGAAGTGGGTGGTTTTGTCGTCTGCCATAAATTCTGCCTGCTTGGTATGGTCTTGGCGGGGCGGCCCGCGTAGTTAGGCCGCTATTGTAGCGTTTGCGTGGGCGCCCTGCACGATAGGATTTTGTGGGATTTTATACGCGCAGCTCAGATATCCAGTTCATCGCGAAGCTGTTGCATGCGCTGACGCTGCTCGTCGGGGCTGAGGGGCTTGCTAATGGTTTCTGGTAGGGCGATTTGCGCTGGCAAGCTCAGGGTTTCGCCATTAATCACGCGCTGGCAAATGTCTTCGTAGTGGCGCTTAAAAACAGGGTAAGCCGCGTGTTCGGTATTGCCTGCCAAAAAAAACCAGTCGCAGGCGCGGCCAGCGTGGTAAACCGCAGGGTGCGACCAAGAGTACTCCGCCTTGGGTTGCGGCGCGCGGCAGGCTTCGAGATAGGCGCTATGACTGTCGGGCAGGCCGAGTTCGCGTAGGTCGGGCTCGCAGTATTTTAAAATGCCTTTTACGGTGGGCAAAAATTCAGACTCGCGAATGGCGCGGTGGGTTGCGGCAATAATACGCTCAGGGCTGATGTGGCGCAGATTGCTAAACCAGATTTTTTTGGCGTAAGAGAGCTTTTCGGCATTGGAAAAGGCCTTGTTGTACTGGTTGTGGTAAACCAGTTCAAACTCGGCAAACATTTGATTGAGTGCGTCAATTACCGCGTCTCGATCGGGCAGTGGCTCAGAGTTCGTCGGCCCAGCTGCGGTCGGTGTGTTTGGCGATGAAGCCAGTTGCCGATTTGCTTGCTCCAGAAGCTTGTTGCTGTCTTGCATCGCTCTGTCCCAGTTGATGATTGTTTGCCCAACGGTATTTTACATGTTGGAGAAATTTTGTGTTCCACGAGCGGTGCGCCTGACCGCTGTCTTGCCAAAATAAAATGAATTCGGCAATTTGTGCTCTGGCAAATTCGGGGTCGATGCGGGCCATGCGCAAGATATCGAACACCGCGTCGTTGGGTTGCCAGTCGCCGCGAATTGGGGCTATTTCGTTTTCATTGCTGACGGTATTGGTGTAGCGCGCCCACTGCAAGCGAATATGCTGTATAAAGCGCGAATTCCAGTTGCTGTCGGCGGTGCCGCGCTCTCGCCAGAATAGGGTGAACTCGGGAATCGCGTCTTCTATAAAATTGTGACTGATGCCGTCGCGCTCTAAAATTTCGACGGCGTCGAGACTGGGTTTCCAGCTGTCGTTAATGGGCAGATTGCGCGACTCTTCGATTTTTTGGTACTGCTGCTTTTTCCAGCGCCGGCTTACATACTGGCTAAAGGCGCTGCTCCACGAGCTGCGGGTTTCGCCGGTTTCGCGATAGTGGGCAATAAACTCAGGTAGTACCGCGTTAATAAAAGCGGGATCGACTTGGTTGAAGCGCGTGAGATAGTCTATGCCGGCTTGGTCCGGCAGCCAGTCGGCGGCAATGATACTATTGCCGGGCACGGGGTGACGCGGGCTGGCAGTATTGGTGTGGCGATTGATGCGCGTACTGTTGGCCACCAGCTGGCCGCTGCGGTCGGGCTGCTGGGCCGGTAATGGTTGTTGAGGTTGCTGTGGCACACGAGCAGTGGGCGCTTGGGTGTTGTTGGCTCGCGGCGGGGCAGATTTCGACTGCGCCGAGTTGGGCTGGGCTAATTTGGACTGCGCCAAGGCGAGCCGAATATTTTGGGCATTGCTCATTAAGGCGGCGCCAATAATAATGACACCTTGGTCGCTGAGGGTGCGCAGCACTTCTTCAATTTTGTCCATGTCCCAAAAGGGCAGCTGTTTGTTGAGGCGCTGCTTGTCGATGATATACCAAGCAACACCTTGGCTTTCGCGACTGTCGAGCAGGGGCAACCAGTCGGCTAGTAATTGGTATAGCAAGGCTGCCTCTAAGCCGAGGGTTGCGGCGAGGGACGGGGATACCAATAGTTGACGTTCTACAAATGCAGCCGACATTCAATTTACTCTATGGATAGCGGGCCATTGTACGACCTTGCATGGGCCGCTGTCAGCCCTGTCTTTACCCCCTAGGTTTTAGGCTTGTATCGTCCATTTTTATCAGTGAGAGGGAGCGATTGCTTCAATATTATGGCAAAACAAAAAACCGCATATGTGTGTGTTGACTGTGGCTCAGATCACAATAAGTGGCAGGGCCAGTGCCAAGATTGTGGTGCATGGAACACCCTGTCGGAGCTGCGGCTAGGGCCGGCAAATAGCGCTAAAGCTGCGCCGGTGCGCCAAGGTTACGCTGGCGAGGTTGGCGGCGAAGTGCAAATGCTGGCCAATGTAAGTATTGAGGCGCTGCCGCGACGCTCCACGGGTTTTGATGAATTTGATCGAGTGCTGGGCGGCGGTTTGGTAGCGGGCTCCGCGGTATTGATTGGCGGCCACCCCGGCGCCGGTAAAAGTACCTTGCTGTTGCAGGTGTTGTGCCGTTTGGCGGCTCAGTGCGAATGCTTGTATGTGACTGGAGAGGAGTCGCTGCCTCAAATTGCGATGCGCGCTCAGCGCCTGAATTTAAGTGCAGATACTTTAAAGCTGTGTTCGGAAACGAGCTTGGAGCTAATTTTGGCTCAGGCGGTGGCGAATAAGCCGGCAATATTGGTGGTTGATTCTATTCAGGTTTTGCACAGCGAACAGGTCAGTTCGGCGCCGGGTAGCGTGTCCCAAGTGCGGGAGTGCGCGGCGGCCCTAACCCGCTTTGCCAAACAGAGCGGCACGGTGTTGCTTATGGTTGGCCACGTTACTAAGGATGGAGGCTTGGCTGGTCCGAAAGTGCTGGAGCATATAATCGATTGTTCCATCATGCTTGAAGGCAGCAGTGATAGCCGTTATCGGACCTTGCGAGGTAGTAAAAACCGCTTTGGCGCGGTGAATGAGCTGGGCGTGTTTGCGATGACGGAGCTGGGTTTGAAAGAGGTTAAAAATCCCTCGGCAATCTTCCTTAATCGCGGTGACGTAGTGTCTTCGGGTAGCACGGTGATGGTGGTTTGGGAGGGTACGCGACCCTTGTTGGTGGAGATTCAGGCCTTGGTTGACAGCTCCGGTTTTGGCAATCCGCGCCGAGTAGCAGTGGGCTTGGAACAAAATCGTTTGGCGATGTTGCTGGCGGTGCTGCATCGTCACGGTGGCCTGCAGGTTGGCGATCAAGATGTGTTCGTGAATGTGGTGGGCGGCGTCAAGGTTTTGGAGACTGGCTCGGATTTGGCGCTGTTGTTTGCCATTGTGTCGAGCTTTCGGGATCGGCCATTGCCGGAAGACTTGGTGGTGTTTGGTGAGGTCGGTTTATCTGGGGAAATTCGCCCAGTGCCCAGTGGTCAAGAGCGTCTGCAAGAGGCCCGCAAGCACGGTTTTCGCCGCGCAATAGTGCCTCATGGTAATGCGCCACGGGGGAATCTGGCGGGGATGGAAGTGGTGGGGGTGAAAACCCTCGCCGAAGCGCTGGAGGCGATTTAGGCCGCCAGCGACTTCGTTTCGGGCTTGGCGTTAGAATATTTCGATTGGGTCGTCACCAGCACTGCCACCGTAGGGGCTTTGTGGTTGGTTGAAGCCTTCGCTGGGCGCATTTTCACTGCGGAAGAATTCGAAGATGGCGTTCGCTTGCCCAGGGTGAGCAAGGTTGCCGGTATCGGGGTCAATTCGCACCGAAATAATACTGTCTGGCTGCTTTAGGTGGCGCTCAGGCTTGTTTAAGAGCGCTTCCTTCATGTAGTCAATCCAAATAGGTAGCGCTACCGAGCCGCCGTATTCGCGGCGGCCAAGATTGTGGTTTTGGTCAAAGCCGACCCATGTCGAGGTCACTACGCCGCCACTGTAGCCGGAGAACCACGCATCGGTAGGCCCGTTGGTGGTGCCGGTTTTACCGGCCGCATCGCTGCGGTTTAGCACTAGTGCTTTGCGTCCGGTGCCGCGGGTGATGACATCTTGCAGAATACTGTCGATCAGAAATGCTACTTCTTCACTGAGTACTCGCTTGGCAAAGTTGGCTTGGGTCATGTCGCTGCCGCGATTGATAATGTCGTCAAGGGAGTCAGCTTCGATGCTGTGATGGGCATTGTCGTCATCGTTATCATTGCCGCAGCTGCGACAGACAATTTCCGGTTCGGCGCGATAGAGGGTGTTGCCGTCGCGGTCGATAATGCGGTCAATAAGGTAGGGTTTTATTTTGTAGCCGCCGTTGGCAAATACCGCGTAGCCGGTGACGATATCCAGCGGTGTCAGTGAATGGCTGCCTAGCGCAAGAGACAAGTCGCGTGGCAATTTGCTGGGGTCGAAGCCGAAGCGGGCAACATAATCGATAGCCTTGCCGATACCAAGATCTCTTAGTACCCGAATAGATACCAAGTTGCGGGACATATACAAAGCCTTGCGCAGCCGCATGGGGCCATTAAATGTGCCATTGTCATTGCTGGGCCGCCAGGTATTGCCCAAGCCGGCATCGTCGAACACAATCGGCGCGTCGTTGATAATGGTGGCAGGGGTAAAGCCGTTGTCTAGGGCGGCGGTGTAAATAAAGGGTTTAAAGTTGGAGCCTGGCTGTCGCTCGGCTTGGGTAACGCGATTAAAGGCGCTTTTTTGATAATCATAGCCGCCCACAAGGCTGATAATGGCGCCGCTATCGGCATTTAATGAAACCAGCGCACCTTGAATTTTAGGCAGTTGCGACAGTTCCCAGTGGCGGGGCTCGTCGCTACTCATCCGCAAGCGAATTACGTCGCCGGCCTTGAGTAGTTCACCCGCAGTTTCTGGGGCATAGCTGACTCGATCTTCGCTAATATAGCGCACGGTGCCTTTAAGGCCATGTTCCCAGTTCAGCGTGGTTTGCTGGCCGGTGGCGAGTAGAACTGTAGCGCTTTGTTCGGCAACCGCTAGTACCAGGGCTGGATGCCAAGCGCCAATACTGCCCACTTCCTCGAGTTTTTTTGCTAGGCGTTGGCGCTGTTCCTCGTCAATATCCTTACTTAAGCTCCAGTGACGTTCGGCGCCACGGTAGCCGTGTCGGGTATCGTACTCAACGACGCCGTCGAGCAGGGCGTGATTGGCGACTTCTTGTAGGTGGCTATCAACCGTGGTGATAACGGTGTAGCCGTCTTCATAGGCGGTCTTGCCGTATGTGCTGAGCATGTGCAGGCGCACCATTTCTGACACATAGGGCGCGTCGACATCGAGCTGAGTGCCATAGGCTTTGGCGCTAATGGGTTCAACAATGGCGGTTTGATAATCGTTTTGAGTGATGTAGCCCAAGCTGAGCATGCGACCCAAAATCCAGTTGCGTCGTACCTTGGCGCGCTGCGGGTTAGCAACTGGGTTATAGGCTGAGGGGGCTTTGGGTAAGCCTGCGATCATCGCCATTTGGGCTAGATTAAGTTCTTTTATCGGTTTTCCGTAATAGACTTGGCCTGCAGCTTCTATACCGTAGGCGTGGTTGCCGAGGAAAATCTTGTTTAAATAGAGTTCGAGGATATCTCCCTTGCTGAGGGCCCGCTCTATTTCAATGGCGAGGAAGATCTCGGTAAATTTGCGGGTAAAGGTGCGTTCCTGACTGAGGAAATAGTTTTTTGCGACCTGCATGGTGATGGTGGAACCGCCGGATTGGATGCTGCCACTGGTGATTAATTGGGATGCAGCGCGCAGCAAACTGGTAACGTCAACGCCGTGGTGAACATAGAAGCGGTCGTCTTCAGCGGCAAGGAAGGCTTTGATGAATAGCTCTGGCACCTCTTGGAAACTGATCGGAGAGCGGCGTTTTTCGCCAAATTCACCTAATAACTTACCATCTGCGCTATATATCCGCAGCGGGGTTTGTAGTTGAATGTCTCTCAAGGCCTCGACGGACGGTAATTTCGGGCTAATATAAAGAAAGGCAGCGGCAAAAATCATGATGGCGCCGCAGCTGGCGAGCGCGCCTAGGCCGATGAAAAGACGGATGAAACGGGTCTTGCTTGGCATATTTTTCCTGTAAATCCAGAAGTCGGTAGAAATTCGAAGGCTAGGATAACTAAATCTGTGACATTATCGGCGTCTTTTTTTCATAACTATTTGCGCATTGGTATACACTGGTATTTAATCTTGTATATAAAAGTGCGCCCTAAGTCCACGATGTAAATAGGAAAATTACAGTGCTAGATGGCTTGTTTGGCGGTCAGAGTTCCCGCAGTCTGCTCGGTATCGATATAAGTTCCAGTGCGGTTAAGCTATTGGAACTGAGCCGGAATGGCGATAAGTATCGCGTAGAAAGCTACGCGGTAATGTCGTTACCCTCGCAGTCTGTGGTCGAAAAAAATATTGCTGACGTTGAGTCGGTGGGTGAAATCGTGCGCGCAGTGCATGCGCGATCGAAAACCAAGCTCAAACGAGCGGCTGTCGCGGTGCCGGGGTCGGCGATTATTACCAAGGTCCTGCATATGCCCGCAGGCTTGCACGATAATGCGATGGAAACCCAGATTTCCCTAGAAGCAGATCAGTATATTCCCTATCCCCTTGATGAAGTCTCGCTGGATTTTGAAGTTCTTGGTGAGTCGGAGGGCAATCCCGATCAAGTCGATGTAATGCTGGTGGCTTGTCGGCGTGACAATGTTGATACCCGCAGTGAGTCATTGGAAGTTGCTGGTTTGGTGCCAAAAGTAGTGGATGTTGAGGCCTACGCCATTGAACGCAGCTTTGAATTAATTGCGAGCCAGTTAGGTTGTGATGATAATACCGTGGTCGCCATAGTTGATGTAGGGGCGAGCATGACCTCGCTGAGCGTGGTGGTAGCCGGTGAAACCGTGTATACCCGCGATCAATTATTTGGCGGTCGCCAGCTAACGGAAGAGATCCAGCGCCGCTATGGTCTGACCGTGGAGGAAGCCGGTTTGGCCAAAAAGCAGGGCGGACTTTCCGATGACTATGACAGCGAGGTTCTAGCTCCGTTCCGCGAGGCTGTGATTCAGCAAGTCTCGCGCTCGCTACAGTTTTTCTATTCGGCCAGCCAATATAGCGGTGTCGATATTATTTTGTTGGCGGGTGGTGTTGCAGCGATGCAGGGTTTGGTTGAATTGGTGCAGGAGCGCTTGGGCATTAATACGATTGTTGCCAATCCCTTTGCGGCGATGTCAGTCGCGCCGGGGGTGGACGCCACTAAATTGACCAGTGATGCTCCGGCCATGCTGATTGCTTGCGGTTTGGCACTGAGGAGTTTTGATTAATGGCAACGATTAACTTATTGCCTTGGCGCGAGGAGCGCCGCGAGCTAATTAAACAGCAGTTCCTTGTGGTGCTTGGCGGGGTCGCGGTGCTTGGTGCGCTGCTGGTTATCCTCGCAATGTCGATCGTTAATAGTGCGATTAGCGATCAAGAAGCCCGCAATAATTATTTGCAGGGTCAAATTACTAAAATTAACAAGGAAGTGGCTGAAATCCGCGACCTTGAAAAGCGGCGTCAGCAATTGCTCGATCGCATGACTATTATTCAAGACCTGCAAGGCACGCGGCCTTTAATTGTGCGGGTGTTTGATGAAATGGTGAGAACCCTGCCAGATGGTCTGTTTTATACCTCGGTAGTTCGCAATGAGAAGCGGATTAATGTTGAAGGTATTGCCGAATCTAATAACCGCGTATCGAGCTTGATGCGTAAGCTCGATGCCTCGCCTTGGTTTGCAGACCCAAATTTGACGGCGGTAAGCGCGGCCTCGGCGTATGGCGACCAAGCCAGCAGTTTTAAATTGTCTTTCCAGATCAGTGCGCCTGCGCCTGATGATGAGAAATAGGGAGCGATAGCGGTGGCTGCGTGGCAGGAATTAGTTGAAGAGCTAAAAAGCTTTGATCTGGGTGAACTCAATGTCGAGAATATTGGCGCTTGGCCGCTACTGGTTCGAGCGGTAGCTTGGCTTGTGGTGTTTGTACTCTGTTTGGCCGGTGGGTATTTTTACGTGGTGGCTGATCTGCGGGTTAAATTGGCTGGGGTCGAAGCTAAAGAATTACAGCTCAAACAAGACTTTGAGAAAAAGGCGTTCAAGGCGGCGAAGCTCATTCCCTTGAAAAAACAGATGGCCGAAATGGAAGAGTCTTTCGGTATTTTGCTCAGTCAGTTGCCGGTCGATACCGAAGTGCCTGGCTTACTTGAAGATATGACAGAAAAAGCTGTTTCCAACGGTTTGGAAATTAGTAGTATTCAGTTGCAGACTGAGCGGGTTCAAGAGTTTTATGTTGAGCTGCCGATCGCTATTAAGGTCAGCGGTAGTTACCACGATTTAGCTGCGTTTGTGAGTGGCATAGCCGGCTTGCCGCGCATAGTAACTTTGCATAATTACAATATCAGCTCTAACAAAGACAGCAGTCAGCAAAGTATGTCGATTACCGCCAAAACCTATCGCTACAAAGATACGGAGGCGGGTTCATGAGCAAGTTTTCCGGTATCTCATTCGGTATATTGGCGGTGTTGGTGCTGTCTGCCTGTAGCGGCCACAATGAATTCGCTGATCTCGATGCTTTTGTGGCCGAAAAGCGGGCGGCACCGTCGGGGCAGATTCCCCCTATTCCAGCATTAAAAGCGTATCGCGCCTTTAGCTATACTGCATCGGGATTGCGCGCCCCTTTTAATCGCCCTGTTGATGTTAAAGAGATTGCTCGCCTTGAAGCGGCGAGTAGTGTTAAGCCCGACACCAAGCGCGAAAAAGAATATTTGGAACAATACTCACTTGATTCCTTGACGGTAGTGGGCACTGTTCGGCTCAGCGGAAAATTGTGGGCGCTGGTGAAAGACGCTGATGGCGGCGTGCATCGGGTGAGCAAAAATAATTACCTAGGGCGGAACTATGGCAAGATCATTGAGGTTGCGGAGAATTACCTGACGGTTATTGAGATTGTTTCCACCGGCGGGGATGGTTGGGTTGAACGGCCGCGCTCCCTTGAACTGAAAGTCCGTAATTAAGAATTCGATTGGCGGAGAAGTAGATGAATACCCGAATGCAAATACAAGGCGCAATGCAGTGCAAGCGCGCTGGTGCCGCGACCACACGTATGGGGCGACAGATCCTAAGTGGGGTGTGTTTGTTGTTGGCGTCGATTGCCGCCTCAGCAGCGAACTTGACCGATGTGCAATTTAACTCTTTGCAGGGCGGTAGCTTTGAGGCGCGTCTTAGTTTTGACGGGCCGGCTCCCGATGTGAAGGGCTATACCATTGAAAAGCCAGCGCGGATTGCGCTGGACCTAGTGGCTACCGGCAATAAGTTGTCGCAGAAGAAATTCCCTCTGTCTTACGATAATGCCAGTAGTGCAGTGGTGTTAGAGGGTAGAGATCGAACTCGCGTGGTATTTAATCTGATTAAGCTGGCGTCTTATCAGACGCGGGCTGAAGGCAATACGTTGGTTGTCGAAGTGGGCAGCGGTGGTGGCCAAGCCTATCTGAAAGAGAAATATAATAGCCCGCTGGTCGCATCTTCGAAGCCCGTGGTGGCAGCAGCTAATAATATAACCGACTTGGATTTCCGTCGTGGCGATAAAGGCGAAGGTCGTTTAGTGATTCAGTTGGCCGATGCCAAGGCGGATATTAATGTCTATGTAGAAGGCTCTAAGATAAAAGTCGATTTTGGTGGAGTTAGCCTGCCAAGTAATTTGCAGCGTCGTTTTGATGTAGCCGATTTCGCCACGCCGGTGAAATCAATTGAGGCTCGTATGGGTGAAAAGGGTGCAAAATTATCCTTAGAAGCGCAGGGCGAATACGACTATTTAGCTTATCAAACAGATACTGAATACGTGGTGAGTGTTAAGCCGCTAACGAAAAAAGAAGTGGCAGACCGCCGTCGCGAATTTGCCTATGTAGGTGAAAAGCTGTCGCTTAATTTCCAAGATATTGAAGTGCGCTCAGTGCTGCAGTTGATAGCCGATTTTACCGAGTTAAACTTGGTCGCCAGCGACACGGTTAAGGGCAATATTACCTTGCGTTTACAGAATGTACCTTGGGATCAGGCGCTGGAATTAGTGCTGAAAACTAAGGGCTTGGACAAGCGTCAGATTGGTAATGTACTAATGGTGGCGCCGGCCGCAGAAATTGCTGAACGTGAGCGTCAAGAAATTGAAGCGCAAAAGCAAGTTGAAGAATTGGCGCCTTTGCAAAGCGAATTTATTCGCGTGCGTTACGCCGATGCAGCGGAATTGTTCAAGCTATTTTCGCGCAATGGCGATCGGGATAATGGAAATGGCAACGGCAATGACGATGGCCCATCGACCGGCAGTATTCTTTCGCCGCGGGGCTCGGTGATTGTTGATGAGCGCACCAATTCTTTATTAATTACTGAAACTGCCGAGCGCTTAGATGAGTTTCGGCGTTTGATATCCCTTATTGACGTGCCGGTTCGTCAGGTGCAGATCGAGGCGCGTATCGTTCGCGCGAGCTCTGATTTTGACCGTTCGCTGGGGGTTAAGTGGGGCGGTGCCTACGTTAAGCAAGATGGCGATAAGGTTTATTCTGCCAACGGTGATATCGCTAGCGATCAAGCTACCCAGAATAATTATCTGAGCGCATTAGCGGCGGGCTCGCCAACCTATAACGCAGTGCCAGGTTTGGTTACCGATTTGGGTGTTTCCGGTGCGGCAGGTTCTTTTGCTCTTGGTTTTATTAGCCCAGATGTATTGTTGAACTTAGAGTTGTCGGCACTGGAGTCGAAAGGTCGTGGCGAGATTGTGTCGCAGCCACGGGTTGTTACCGGTGATAAAGAGCCGGCTGTTATTAAGTCCGGTACTGAAATTCCCTACCCCCAGTCCTCAGCGAATGGTGAAACCACCATCGCATTTAAAGAGGCAGTGCTTAAATTGGATGTTACGCCGATTATTACCCCAGATGACCGGATTATTATGGATTTAACCATTAATCAGGACACTATCGGCTCGTTGGTTATTTCTACCGGTTTAGGTGGTCAAGTGCCAACAATTGACACCACTGAGTTAAAAACCCGCGTTCTGGTCAGTAACGGGGAAACCGTGGTACTGGGTGGGGTTTACGATCAAATTGATGTGCAGTCGGAAACCAAGGTGCCATTGCTTGGCGATATCCCGTTCTTCGGACATTTGTTCAAGACCACAACTGTGACTCGTGAAAAGCAGGAGACCTTGATTTTTATAACACCGCGAATTCTCGCCGACAGCTTGGTAGATTGATTGGTGATGTTGAAATCGGGTGCAATATTTTTAGTGGGGCCAATGGGTGCAGGGAAAAGTACTATTGGGCGTTTGCTTGCAGAGACCTTGCGTTTTGAGTTTTGCGATGTAGATCGTGAAATTGAAGAGCGTAGCGGCGTTGATATCCCTTGGATCTTCGATATGGAAGGTGAAGAGGGCTTTCGCGACCGCGAAGAAAGTATGCTGGCGGCATTAAGCGATGGCTCCCAGGTGGTTATTTCTACCGGTGGTGGCGCAGTGCTGCGCAGTGTCAGCCGTAAATTAATGGTTGCTCGCGGTACTGTGATTTACCTTAAAACCTCAGTAGAAGAGCAGATTCGTCGTACTGCACGGGATCGTAAGCGGCCCTTATTGCAGACCGGCGATCCAGGTACCACCTTGCGCAATTTAATGGCGTTGCGTGAACCGTTGTACGAAGAGATTGCCGATTACACGGTGCTAACCGATAATCGCACGCCAAAGTCTGTTGTGCAGGAATTGTGTACTCAGCTCGGCGCCGGCGACCCCAGCGCACAATATTGATATACTCCGTATCCCGGTCTAGTGCCCCTTACTCTTTTCCCGGATACGTCATTAATGAAAAACCTCGAACTCGATCTGGGAGAGCGTAGCTATCCCATCTTTATCGCGCCCGGCATCCTTGCTGATGGCGCGCTGTGGCTGAAGTATATTGCTGGCAGCCAGGTGTGCATTGTAAGTAACGACACCATAGCCCCCCTGTATTTGGCTGACCTGAAGGCGCAGCTGAGTGAGAAAAATGTTTGTGAAGTAATACTTCCAGATGGCGAAGCACATAAAACCTTGGCCGTTCTCGAGCAGGTTTTCGACACCCTGCTGGCCAATAACCACAATCGCAGCACGACATTAATCGCTTTAGGCGGTGGGGTGGTTGGCGATATGTGCGGTTTTGCTGCGGCTTGCTACCAGCGCGGGGTACAGTTTATCCAGATACCTACTAGCTTGTTGGCGATGGTGGATTCTTCGGTTGGTGGTAAAACTGGGGTAAATCATCCGCTGGGTAAAAATATGATTGGTGCGTTTCACCAGCCCAATTGCGTGCTCGCTGATCTAAACGTGTTGAAAACCCTGTCGGATCGCGAATTTTCCGCAGGCATGGCGGAAGTCATTAAATATGGTTTGATTTGTGACGCCGAGTTTTTCGGGTGGCTAGAGCAAAACATAGCGGGTTTGATGGCCCGCGACGCCGAATTATTGAGCGAAGCGGTATATCGCTGCTGTGAAAATAAAGCGACGGTCGTTGCTGAGGATGAGCGCGAAGGCGGGCGGCGCGCAATTTTAAATTTGGGTCACACCTTTGGTCACGCCATTGAAACCGCCGAAGGTTATGGCAATTGGCTGCACGGCGAAGCTGTTGCAGCAGGTACAGCGCTGGCCTTGGCGTTATCGGTTAAGTTGGCTTGGTTGGCACCAGATGTTGCCGCTCGCGGTGTCGCGCTGTTAGAGCAGGCTGGACTGCCTGTTGAGCCGCCTTCGAATATGAATGTGGATCAATTTTTGCAGTTAATGGGACGTGATAAGAAAGTTGTCGACGGCCGCTTACGTCTTGTTTTATTGGTCGGCTTAGGCGAAGCAGTGGTAACTAGTGAGGCTTCTATCGAAATTATCACCGAGGTCTTGCTTGCTGCAGGCGTCAGTGCTTAGCTGTCGAAATTGGTGGTAATTGTTTAAAAATTGACCGCGAGGCAGGGCTAAGTTTGTCGCTTATGCTCTGTCCGTGTAGAATGTCACTCCTTTTTTCGGGTATGTGAAAAATCCTGAAACATTCTTTCCGACTATCTTTTTGTTTTTCTTAGTAAATTTTGCGAGAGTCGTTTTATGAGTACAGGCCTGTACAGACCTGAAGATGTGCGCGACAACTGTGGCTTTGGCCTGATCGCTCACATGCAGGGCACCGCCAGTCACGCTTTATTGCAGACTGCCATTGAGTCGCTGACCTGCATGACGCACCGCGGCGGTATTGCTGCCGACGGTAAAACCGGTGACGGCTGCGGCTTGCTGCTTAAAAAGCCCGATGCATTCCTGCGGACTATGGCCCGCGAAGCAAATGGCGTTGAGCTAACGGCAACCTATGGTGTTGGCCAAATCTTTTTGAGCCGAGATCCCCTGCGTGCCAAAGCGGCTCGGGAAGCCTTTGAGGCTGTCCTCAAAAACAACAACTTACAGCCTGCTGGTTGGCGTGAAGTTGCTATCGATCCAACGGTGTGCGGCGAAATCGCCCTGTCTAGCCTGCCTCGCATTGAACAGTTGTTCATTAACGTTGAGGGCATGGATACCCAACAGCTGCGTACTTGCCTCTTTGTGGTGCGCCGCGAAGTGGAAATTGCGACAAAAGATGATCCAGATTTTTATATCTGTAGCCTCTCGGCCGACGTAATCGCCTATAAAGGTTTGGTGATGCCGGTGGATTTGCCGCGTTTTTACCTAGACCTAGCAAACCCTGAGCTGGAAACGGCGATATGCGTATTCCATCAGCGCTTCTCAACGAATACGAGTCCACGCTGGCCGCTGGCCCAGCCATTTCGTATGCTGGCCCACAATGGTGAAATTAACACTATTGAAGGTAACCGCAACTGGGCAGAGGCGAGAACCAAAAACTTCAGCAGCCCGCTGCTGCCTGATGTTGCAGATTTAATGCCGCTAGTGAATCGCACTGGCTCTGACTCTTCGAGCTTGGATAATATGCTTGAATTGCTGGTTGCTGGGGGCATGGATCTATTCCGCGCGGTGCGTATGTTGGTGCCGCCAGCTTGGCAAAATATTGAACACATGGATGCGGATTTAAAAGCATTCTACGAATACAATTCCATGCATATGGAGCCGTGGGACGGCCCTGCTGGTTTGGTGCTTACCGACGGCCGTTACGCCGTGTGTATGCTCGACCGCAACGGCTTGCGCCCGTCGCGCTGGGTGATTACCAAAGACGGTTTTATTACCGTGGCATCGGAAATTGGCACTTACGGTTATCAGCCCGACGACGTTGTTGCCAAAGGACGAGTTGGGCCTGGGCAAATATTGGTTGTTGATACTGAAACTGGTGAAGTCCTTCACACCGAAGAAGTGGATAATCGCCTGAAGTCTGCACACCCCTATAAACAGTGGCTGCGCGAAAACGGCAATCGTCTGCAAGATCAGCTGGGTCAGGGTAATCGTCCCGAACTACCCGAGGGTGATACCCTCGTTGCCATGCAAAAGTATTTCCAAGTCAGCTTCGAAGAGCGCGAGCAGGTATTATCTGCTTTAGCTGATAGCGGCAACGAAGCTGTTGGCTCGATGGGTGATGATACGCCGATGGCGGTTCTGAGCCGTCAGCAGCGCTCGCTATACGATTACTTCCGTCAGAAATTTGCGCAGGTTACCAATCCGCCAATCGATCCCTTGCGGGAGTCGATTGTAATGAGTTTGGAAACGTTGCTCGGCGCTGAGCAAAATGTTTTTGAACAAACGGCTGACCACGCCGACCGTTTGATTCTGACTAGCCCAGTATTGTCGCCAGATAAATTTGACCGGCTGATGCACGTTGATTCGCCGCGCTACCCTCTAGCGCGGA
This sequence comes from Zhongshania guokunii, assembly GCF_040892635.1. Lineage (NCBI taxonomy): Bacteria > Pseudomonadati > Pseudomonadota > Gammaproteobacteria > Cellvibrionales > Spongiibacteraceae > Zhongshania > Zhongshania guokunii. The sequence goes on from NZ_JBFRYA010000006.1 coordinate 24,195, forward strand.
TTGAACTGGCGTATGACCCAGCATTGACCTCACTGCAAGACGCAGTGACGGCTGTTGCCGAAGCGGCTGAAGCCGCCGTGCGCAGCGGTAAAGTTATTTTGTTATTAAGTGATCGTGGTATTGAACCTGGCATGTTGGTTGTTCACAGCTTGCTGGCAACGGGCGCCGTGCATCACCACTTGATCAAACAGGGTTTACGCTGCGATGCCAATATCGTTGTTGAAACTGGCAGCGGTCGCGACTCTCATCAAATGGCCTGCTTGTTTGGTTTTGGTGCGACGGCGGTCTACCCTTATATGGCTTTCGCTGTTATTAGCGATATGTTGGAAGATGGCTCGATTCTCGGCGACGAGCAAACTGCGCACACCAATTACTGCAAAGGCATTAATAAAGGTCTGCTCAAAATTATGTCCAAAATGGGCATATCGACTATCGCTTCTTACCGTGGTGCCCAGTTATTTGAGGCTATCGGTTTAGCTGACGAAATTGTGAACACTTGCTTTAAGGGTGTTGCTAGCCGTATCGCTGGAGCAGGTTATGCCGAATTGCAACGCGATCAAGAAGCTTTGGCGACCATCGCATGGCTGCCGCGTAAGCCGCTAGATCAGGGTGGTCTACTGAAATACGTGCACGGCAAGGAATATCACGCGTTTAACCCCGATGTCGTGATGACTCTGCAAGACGCGGTTAAGAGCGGTGACTACGCGGTTTGGAAAAAATACGCCGACTTAGTGAATACTCGCCCCGTGGCAACCTTGCGGGACTTGCTGGGTATTAAAGACGACGTTAAACCGATACCGTTAGACGAAGTGGAGCCTATCGAAAGTGTGCTGCGCCGCTTTGATTCGGCGGGTATGTCGTTGGGTGCATTGAGCCCTGAAGCTCACGAGGCGCTGGCAACGGCAATGAACCGCTTGGGTGGTCGCTCTAACTCTGGTGAGGGCGGTGAAGATCCCGCGCGCTACGGCACTGAGCGGGTATCTAAAATCAAGCAGGTTGCTTCTGGGCGATTTGGTGTAACCCCTCACTATTTGGTGAATGCCGAAGTTCTGCAGATTAAGGTCGCTCAGGGTGCTAAGCCTGGTGAGGGTGGTCAGCTGCCTGGCGGTAAAGTGAACGCCTTGATCGCGCGCCTGCGCTATGCGGTGCCCGGCGTAACTTTGATTTCACCGCCGCCACACCACGATATTTATTCTATCGAGGATTTGGCCCAGCTGATTTTTGACCTTAAACAGGTTAACCCCAGCGCGCTAGTGTCGGTTAAGTTGGTATCTGAGCCCGGTGTTGGCACTATCGCCGCGGGTGTTGCTAAAGCCTATGCCGATTTGATTACCATTTCTGGTTATGACGGTGGTACGGCGGCCAGTCCAATTACCTCAATTCGCTATGCTGGCTCGCCTTGGGAGCTCGGTTTGTCCGAAGCCCAGCAAACTTTGCGCGGCAATGGCTTGCGCGGCAAAGTGCGGGTTCAGACCGACGGCGGCTTAAAAACCGGCCTCGACGTGGTTAAGGCTGCAATGCTCGGTGCTGAGAGTTTTGGTTTTGGCACCACGCCAATGGTGGCGTTGGGTTGTAAATACTTGCGTATTTGCCATTTAAATAACTGTGCGACCGGTGTTGCAACCCAAGATGAACGTCTGCGCGATGAACACTTTATTGGTACTGTGGAAATGGTGATGAATTTCTTCACCTTTATCGCAATGGAAACCCGCGAGTGGATGGCCAGCATGGGCATTCGCACCATGGCTGAGTTGATTGGCCGCACCGATTTAATGGAACAGAAACAGGGCCAGACTGACAAACACGGCTTGCTCGACTTGGCACCGATCTTGTACAAAGATCCGGCAATGGCCGGTCAGCCTGAGTTCTGCGAAGTGGATCTAAACGCACCTTTCGACAAGGGCGAGAAAGCCGAGGCAATGGTTGCCGCGGCGCTGCCGGCGATAGAAGCGAAAGCCGGTATTGAATTAGATTTCGCTGTTACTAACTGCGATCGCTCTATTGGCGCACGTCTGTCCGGTGAAATTGCCAAGCGTTATGGCAATCTTGGGATGGAAGATGCACCGGTTACCCTCAACCTAAAAGGCACTGCGGGTCAGAGCTTTGGGGTGTGGAATGCGGGCGGCCTTAACATGCTCTTGGAAGGCGATGCTAACGACTACGTCGGTAAGGGCATGGCTGGCGGTAAATTAGTAATTTACCCGCCCAAAGGTAGCGTGTTTGCTAGCCAGGATACCGCGATTATTGGTAATACCTGTTTGTACGGTGCTACAGGCGGTAAATTGTTTGCCGCGGGTATTGCCGGCGAGCGCTTTGGCGTGCGGAACTCTGGCGCCCATGCGGTAGTAGAAGGCGCTGGTGATCACTGCTGTGAATACATGACTGGCGGTAATGTGACCGTATTGGGTCCTACAGGGGTCAATTTTGGTGCAGGTATGACCGGTGGCTTCGCCTATGTGCTCGATGAAGCCAACCGCTTCGTCGATCGCTATAACAGTGAGCTAGTTGAAATGTGTCGGATTACCTCTGAGTCTATGGAGGCCTATCGGGCACACTTGCGCGGCAATATTCAAGAGTTTGTGACTGAAACTGGATCGGCTTGGGGTCAGCATATACTTGATAATTTTGACGACTACATCGGTAAGTTCTGGATGATTAAGCCTAAGGCGGCGAGCCTCAGCCGTTTGCTTGACTCCACCAGAAGACGTCCGGAATAAGCTAAGCCGAGTAGCGATGAGGTAAATCGAAAATGGCAGAACGTTTACAAAATACATTCCAGTTTCTTGATGTTGGTCGTCAGGATCCCGGCAAAAAAGACATGGTGCAGCGTAAAACTGCGTTTGTTGAAATTTACGAGCCTTATAAAGAAGAGGACGTAAAGCAGCAGTCGCACCGTTGCCTGAGCTGTGGCAATCCCTATTGTGAGTGGAAATGCCCAGTTCACAACTATATTCCCAATTGGCTAAAACTAGTCACTGAGGGCAATCTGTTCGAGGCGGCGGAGTTAAGCCACCAGACCAATAGCTTGCCTGAGGTATGTGGCCGAGTTTGCCCGCAGGATCGTCTGTGCGAGGGCGCATGTACCCTAAATGACGGTTTTGGCGCGGTGACGATTGGCTCTACTGAAAAGTACATAACTGATACTGCACTGGCCATGGGTTGGCGCCCAGATATGTCTAAGCGGGTGTGGACTGATAAGAAAGTTGCGGTGATTGGTTCTGGCCCTGCAGGTATCGGTTGTGCCGATGTATTGGTGCGCGCTGGTGTTAAGCCAGTGGTATTTGATCGCTATCCAGAAATTGGCGGTCTGCTGACCTTTGGTATTCCCGAGTTTAAACTTGAGAAGTCTGTTATCCAGCGTCGCCGCAAAGTGTTGGAAGACATGGGCGTCGAGTTCCGAGTTAACGTTGATGTTGGTGTTGATATCACACTCGAGTCCTTGCTCGAAGAATACGACGCCGTATTCCTCGGTATGGGTACTTACAAATACATGAAGGGCGGCTTCCCCGGTGAAGATCTGCCCGGTGTTTACGACGCCCTGCCGTTTTTGGTTTCTAATGTAAATCGCAATATGGGCTGGGAAAAAAGCGCAGCCGACTTTATTGATGTGAAAGGCAAGCGGGTTGTGGTTTTAGGCGGTGGTGACACGGCAATGGACTGTAACCGCACCTCGATTCGTCAGGGCGCCGAAAGCGTAGTTTGCGCTTACCGCCGCGATGAAGAAAATATGCCAGGCTCGCGTAAAGAAGTACAAAACGCCGGTGAAGAAGGCGTGCAGTTCTTCTTTAATCGCCAGCCAATCGCCATTGTTGGTGATGAGCATGTCGAAGGCATCAAAGTTGTAAGTACTCAGCTTGGTGAAGCCGACGAGAATGGTCGTCGCCGCCCCGAAGTGATTCCAGGCAGCGAAGAAGTGATTCCCGCAGACGTGGTCTTGGTTGCCTTTGGCTTCCAGCCCAATCCACCGTCGTGGATACAAGACGCTGGTGTTACCGTAAATAGCTGGGGCGGTATCGATGCCGCCGAGCAGCAAACCTATAAATTCCAAACCAGCAATCCGAAGATATTTGCTGGTGGCGATATGGTGCGCGGCTCAGACTTGGTGGTTACCGCCGTATGGGAAGGCCGCCAAGCCGCTGAGGGTATATTGGATTACTTAAAAGTTTAAATCGCAGGACGCTAGACGGGAGACGGAAAACGCAAAAACTGTGTGGCGTTCCATCCTAGCGTCTCCCGTTTACCGTCTAGCATTGAGCGACTTATGACTGAGCTAAAAAACGATACCTTCCTCCGCGCCCTGCAGCGCGAACCGGTGGAATACACGCCGGTATGGATGATGCGCCAAGCTGGCCGTTATCTTCCTGAATACCGTGCTACCCGGGGCAAGGCCGGCGATTTTATGTCGCTGTGCATGAATCCTGAGCTGGCCTGCGAGGTGACTTTACAGCCGCTAGAGCGTTATCCGCTGGATGCCGCTATTCTGTTTTCAGATATTTTGACTATTCCCGATGCGATGGGTTTGGGCTTGTATTTTGAAACTGGCGAAGGCCCGCGCTTTAAGAAAACCGTGCGCACCATGGCCGATGTAGATGCCTTGCCGATTGTCGATGGCGAGAATGACCTCACTTACGTTTGCGACGCGGTGCGTACTATCCGTCGTGAGCTCAATGGCCGCGTGCCGTTAATTGGTTTTTCTGGCAGCCCTTGGACTTTAGCTACCTATATGGTTGAGGGCGGTGGCTCAAAAGACCACGCCCGCTGCAAGGCCTTGGCTTTTGACCAGCCAGAATTGATGCACGCCTTATTAGATAAATTGGCTAAAAGCGTCACTGCCTATTTAAACGATCAAATCCGCGCTGGCGCCCAGGCGGTGCAAATCTTTGATACTTGGGGCGGGGCACTTAGTCACAATGCGTATCAAGAATTCAGCCTGCGTTATATGCAGCAGATTGTTGATGGCCTGATTAAAGAAAATGATGGTCGCAAAGTGCCGGTTATATTGTTCACCAAAAACGGCGGGCAGTGGTTAGAGTTGATGGCGGCAACAGGTGCCTCGGCGCTGGGCCTAGACTGGACTACCGATATTGGTGCGGCCAGAGCTCGGGTTGGCGATAAAGTTGCCCTGCAGGGCAATATGGATCCTTCTATGCTGCGGGCGTCGCCGGCGCGGATTCGCGAAGAAGTTGCGATAATCTTAGCCCGTTACGGTACTGGCCCTGGTCACGTATTTAATTTGGGTCACGGGATTACCCCTGAGGTAGACCCAGCTCATGCTGGCGCGTTCATCGAATGTGTTCGAGAGCTATCGGCGCCATATCACGGCAAGTAATTGCTAAGCTTTAATCGTAAAAAAGGCGGGTTATCCCGCCTTTTTTCATAGCTTTATAGATACCTCAATTACAGTTTAAGGCCTAGGGCATAACCTCCACAAAATGCTTCCATCTGTTTTGGAGGTTAATAAACCACTGGGGAGCGCCGTTACCGGTGCCGGAAAATTCCAGTTCCGGGTAGTGTGCGGTTACCCGATTAAGTATGCCGTGGTCTTTTTCATTAATATCGATAAGTAGTAAATGGCGACCGCTGGCCAAGGCCTGCTGGAAGCGCTTGAACTCGTGGTGTGGTTCTTGAATACCAAAGAGGCCGCCCTCCCAAGTGAAGAAGCCGAGCACCACAATGGCGAGGAATATAAAGGGCATCCAGCCCGCGGCGCTTGCTGTTGCGCCGGAGTAATGACCGACTGCCAGTACAACGGCCGCGGCGGCAGCGCCAATTAAAGCGCCGCGCTCCATTGAGTGGACAACATCTTTGCGTAATACTGCCTCAACGTCGTTGAGTTTTCGCGTTGTGACGCCGCGGTCATCATTGCTTAAGACGTGAATTTGCGGTGTAGATATTCCGTTTGCTTCAAGGTCGTGTTCAACAGCTTCAAGTTTGTCTAGATTGTCAGCCAGAAAAAAATAGCGTTTCATATTATTGTACTCCTAACCGTAGCTAGTATATGCAGTAGCACAGGGCCTGAGAGAATAAGGTCATTGCTGCTACAATCCTCTGCTTCAGTCTATCAGTCTCTGGGCAGACTGCCCCGTGCTTTATAGGGCGTTATTATTGTATTTTTGTCTAAGCGGCTCGGCTGTGATTGCCGATAAATCTAATGCCAAGGTGATTTTGGGAGCTAAATGAGCACTATAAACGGTGAAAAAGCTAGTATCGAGATTGTTGAGGGCGGTGTCCGCGCTTGGCTGGAGCAGGTTGTGGTGGGCTTGGGTTTGTGTCCCTTTGCCGCCAAACCCCTGCTGGAAGCGCGGGTGCGAATAGATGTTAGTTTGGCGCAAAATTTGGAAGAATTGGCAGGTGATTTACACCTAGGGCTGTGCCGATTAGAGGAAACTCCCGCCGCCGAATTGGAAACTAGTCTTTTAGTTGTGCCGAATATGCTGGCTGATTTTTACGACTATAACGACTTTCTCGATATCGCCGATGCCATGGTGGAGGAAGGTGATTGGGAAGGGGTGATTCAAATTGCCAGCTTCCATCCTCAATACCAATTTGCTGGAACTGAGCTAAGTGATGCGGAAAACTTTACGAATCGGGCGCCTTACCCGATATTTCATCTACTGCGCGAGGCTAGTCTTGAGGCGGTATTAGCTGTGTACCCTGATCCAGAGGCAATTCCAGAGCGAAATATTCAGCTGTTTCAGAATATGGATAAAGCCGCTATTAAGGCGTTATTCCCCTATTGTTTTCGCTAAGCCGACTTAGTTACTTGCTCGGCGGGAACTGATTTAGGATCTCGGCAACGGTCGCTTCGATCGCGGCTGCATTGGCTTTGGGGTCGTTGTTGTGCAGTTCGACAACGAGTGAACCCCGCCAGCTCAATTTCCTGTCGGTGGGGTCCAGGAAATCAATAATAATTTGTACATTGCGGTTGACGGTGTCTTTGCCAAGCGGGACGCCAACTGAACTACTCATACCAAAATTGCCGCCAAAACTGCCAATTCCCAAGCCTAGACGGGGGCTGCGGTCGATGGTGTCGGCGGCTTCGGCTAAATAGTACTGAACAATAAAGTCGGCAGTATGTGACGGTTGCGCTGGGGTAAATAAGCGAGCTTTAATCTGGTTTTGCAGGGAAGCTTTAACATTGTCGGTTATAAAGGGGGATACGCTTTTATCAGCGCCGCTGTTCTCCGACATAATATAGCGCTGGTAACGACTGAAATCGACGCTGGGATTGTAGTCGCTTACGACTTTGGTGGTGCTACAAGCGCTTAGCAGGGCGGCGAAGATAAGCATCGCTAGGCTGGTGGTTTTCATATATTTCTTCCTTATTGCCAATGTGGCCGGAAATTTTTGCCTAATTCTGCGCACGCTGCGTGCCTAGGACAGCTTAGCAGGTGATCGTTTACAAAGCCCAAGGCCTGCAAATTGGCATAACAAATAGTGCTGCCAAAAAAACGAAAACCGCGCTTTTTAAGATCTTTGCTAATTTGGTCTGATTCAGGGCTGGTAGCGGGGATTTCCGCCATACTCTGCCAGTGGTTTTGAATCGGCTTGTCGTTAAAATAAGACCACATATAGCGGGCAAAGCTCCCGTATTCTTTTTGGATGTCTAAAAATAAACGAGCATTGCTTATGGCACTTTCGATTTTTAAACGATTGCGCACAATGGCGGGATTGGTCTTTAAAACCTCGACCATAGCCTCGTCGAATTTAGCAACTTTACGAGGGTTGAAATTGGCAAAGGCCTTTTTATAACCTTCGCGTTTACGCAATATGGTTAGCCAGCTTAAACCAGCTTGCGCTGACTCCAAGGTTAAAAACTCAAAATGAGTGGCGTCGTCATCACAGGGAACTCCCCACTCCTGGTTGTGGTAGCGAATATACAGTGGGTCACTTAGACACCAGCCGCAGACTTCAGACACAGCGCGCACTCCTTTTCATTTTTCTGGCAGATTACACCATTCACTGCGCTGGCGGCTATGCCATAATGAGGGCCATTATTTCCTAATACGCAAATTCAACAGGGAGTTTTATGAAGATTATTAAGCCAGTTTTGGCCTTGTTATTGGCGGCAACTGTCGTCGCTTGCGCTGAGTCACCTACCGGTCGCCGTCAAGTGCTGTTGTTTTCCGATGGGGAAATGTCGCAGATGGGCGGCACCGCATTTGATGAAATGAAAAAGAAAATGACCATCAACAAAGACAGCGCCACCAATCGCTATGTTAGCTGCGTTGCTGATGCGATCACTGCTAGCTTGCCCTCTGAGTGGCGTGGCAGTTGGGAGGTTGTAGTGTTCGAAGAGGCGTCGGCAAACGCCTTTGCTTTGCCAGGCAAAAAGATTGGCGTGCACACTGGTATCTTCACCGTGGCTAAAAATGCAGATCAACTGGCGACAGTTATCGGTCATGAAGTAGGCCATGTATTGGCTCACCACAGTGCAGAGCGCATGTCGGTGCAAAGTGTCGCCGGTACCGGTACTCAGCTGGTAGGCGTGTTATTGGGTGAGGGCGCAGGTAAAGAAACTGTGATGGGATTGCTCGGTTTAGGTACCCAGTATGGCGTCGTACTGCCCTATGGCCGCGCTCAAGAATCAGAAGCGGATTTAGTGGGTTTGGACTTGATGGCCAAGTCTGGTTTTAATCCCCAAGCCAGTATTACGCTTTGGCAGAATATGAGTGCGGTTAGCGGCGGTCAGCCGCCTGAGTTTATGTCGACTCACCCCTCGCATGCCTCGCGTATAAAAGATTTACAAAGGCAGCTCGTTACTGCGACGCCACTGTATCAGCGTGCGCAGGCCAACGGCGTTAAGCCGGTATGCCGCCGCTAAGGGAAGTTGAAGCGTGTTTTAAAGCTAGGGGCGCTAGCGACGAGAGGAGGGTTGTCTCGTCGCTGGTCTTGCGGCTGATATTATTCGTCGCAACAGGCGCGGTGATTCATCGACAGCGCTGGTGCTAGGCAGTCTGGCTTGCCGATGACCTTGGCTGGTACACCAGCGACCATGGTGTGAGCAGGTACGTCACGCAATACCACGCTACCCGCCATCACTTGTGCACCCTCGCCAATATGGATATTACCCAATATTTTGGCGCCTGCACTGAGTAATACTCCGTCAGCAACTTTCGGGTGGCGGTCGCCTTCCTCTTTGCCGGTACCGCCAAGGGTGACCGACTGCATAATTGAAACATTATTGCCGACCACGGCGGTTTCACCGATGACGATCCCCGTGGCGTGGTCCATTAAAATACCGCGACCAATTTTGGCAGCCGGATGAATATCCACGCCAAACTCACAGGAAATCCGGTTTTGAAAATACAGCGCCAGCGAGGTTCGACCTTGCAGCCACAGCGCGTGAGCAATGCGGTAGGACTGCAGGGCGTGGAAGCCTTTAAAGTATAAAAAGGGTATCGACAGGCTTGAACACGCGGAGTCGCGCTCGAACACCGCGCAGATGTCGGCGCGTATGGCGCGGCCAATCTCTGGGTCGGTAATAAAGGCTTCTTCAATCACTTCTCGCACCAGTAGAGCGGACGCCGCTGGGCTGTTGAGGATATGCGCCAAGTGATAGCTCAGTGCGGTTTCCAAGGTGTCGTGGTTGAGAATAGTCGAATGCAGAAAACTGGCCAATACAGGCTCGCGCTCAACCTCGCAGGCGGTCTCCTTGCGGATGGTTTGCCATACGGGGTCGAGTTTGTCAGTTGTTTTGCTTGCGGCGTGAATAGTCATCGTCAACACGGTAATAGAAAATGTTGCAATAGTATAGCGCTGGCGGCGGCGTCTGTAACGCGGGTGAGGCTTAGCCTACACAACTGGATGTTGCCCTAATGGGCTGCGCTTAAGATTTGCGCACCGTCGCTACATTATTTGGTCTTTGGGCGTGGGATTATCTCAATTTTGGCAGGCACGCCTTCTGATCCAATCAGCAGCTTTTTTCCGTCGCGGCTAAATGTGCCAGCTTCAATCTGCGGCATTCTGTTCACATTTACCACCGTTGGTGTCTGGTTTAGCGCGTGCAGCCACGTTTGATTTTTCAGGCGGGGAAAATAATAGGTTTTGCCTGAGGTCACTATGATCGCCGCATCGCCTGCGAGGCTAAATTCCATGGCGGTGGGCGAAAAGCGGGTGATACGTCCAGCGCCTTGGGCTTGGTGTTTGTCCTCGCTGGGAATACTGCGCACTTCGCCAAGGTAATTCAGCGGAATCGGTTGGCCGGTGAGTGCATCTAGCGAAAAGCGATAGAGGCGGGGGTGAATGTCGCGTTTAGTTAGTATATAAACAAAGCGTTCGCGGCTGTCTACCGCCATAGCTTCGGCATCACGGGGGCCATCTTCATTGACCAGTAAAAAATGGCGGCTAATGGCCAATTCCATCTGTGGGCTAGTTAGCGTCTGGGGTTCCGTTAGCAAATAAACGTCGGTGAAGGGCCGGAAGGACAAATTGTCGCCAATATCGGCAATTAATAAGTAGCTGCCACTGCGGTCTCTGAAGCTGCTCATATCCTCCCAGTCAAAGGCTGTTGCGCCTTTGATCTTCAGTTCAGTTAGTACCCGGCCTTGCTCGTCAAAGGCAAATAGGCGCGAGCTGTCGCCACTGTCGTTGTGCGCCCAATAGCGATTGGCGCGGCTGGGGCTGGCACTGATGCCGCTCATTTCTCTGAGTTGGGGGGCGTTCACTTGAAACTGCTGACTAGCCGTTTCGTTTGCTGTGGCGGCTAAGCCGGCCTGCGGCCAAGCCGAAGTCAAAAGTAAACCCAGAACACAGAATAGTCTGACAAGTGCGCTAAGTTTGGGGCCGGCCATAATATTCCTACTGCTTCTGGTGGGGGCGAGCGCTGGGGCAGAGCGCTAAGTACCGAGTATAGAGTGTGCAAATGACACTTTGTTCCTAATTTATCACGCTAACAGAATGTTAGCTGGACTCGAGCTGCGCTCTATATAGACGCCGTCAAGATTGCTTGATAGATTGCATCTATGACGAACTCTATAGCAAGCAATACTCTGCCTAGCAGTAAACCTTATCACCACGGCGACCTGCGGCGGCAATTGTTGGACGCCGCGGCAAACATCATTCGCGACGAGGGCGAAGCCGCCTTGTCGATGCGCAAGCTGGCTCAGGAGGTGGGCGTATCGCGTACTGCACCCTACCACCATTTTAGCGATAAACAGGCCCTGTTGTGCGCAGTGGCAGAAGAGGGTTTTCGGCGCTTCCGGGTGCATGTCAGTTTTGGTCCGCAGGCGCATTCGAGCGGCGAAACAAACGCTGCGTTAAGTCCAGTACTCGACGAGGCGACTATCCGTAATTTTATCCGCAACTATATCGATTTTGCAGTGAACAATGCCGAATATTACCGACTTATGTTTGGCGGCCATTTATGGAAGTCGCAACAATTAACGGCTTCATTAAAGGATGAAGCCCACGCCTCTTTTAAATTGTATGTTGATCAGGTTAGGGCTTGGCAGCAATTTTCCGCTAAAGAAGCTGCGGTGGATGCCCTGCGCTATGCCCAAGTGAGTTGGTCGACTCTGCACGGCATGAGTTGTTTGTTAATTGACGGTATTTATCTCGACTCTGCGGCAATAGCCGCCATGACCGACACCGCGGCGCGGATGTTCTGGCAGCAGCTACGTGGTAGTGAGTTCTCGGGCTAGGCTATCTGGTACTCCAGATAAAGCTGCGCAAACCTTGCCTCGCTTAGGTACTTGCTGGACACTTCTCAGGCTTATTTTCGGTTACTTACAAAGGAGCTGCTGTGTCGGCCATTATCAAGGTAGCAAATTTAAATAAAGTGTATGACAGCGGCTTTCAAGCCTTAAAAAATGTCAATCTCGAGATCCGTCGCGGCGAGATTTTTGCGCTGCTCGGCCCCAATGGCGCGGGCAAGACCACGCTAATTAGTATTATTTGCGGCATCGTCAACCCTAGTAGCGGCAATATTAGCGCCGATGGCAACGATATTTCGCGGGACTATCGCGCTGCGCGCAGCAAAATTGGCTTGGTTCCTCAGGAGCTATGTACCGATGGTTTCGAAAGTGTAATGGCAACGGTGAAGTTCAGTCGGGGCTTATTTGGCAAGCCGCCAAATGCTGCGTATATCGAGCAGATTTTGCGGCAGCTCTCGCTATGGGACAAAAAAGACTCGCGCATAATGGCTTTGTCTGGCGGCATGAAGCGCCGTGTGATGATTGCCAAAGCACTGTCTCATGAGCCCGATATTTTGTTTTTAGATGAGCCCACGGCAGGCGTGGATGTAGAGCTGCGTCGCGATATGTGGGACATGGTGCGCGGCCTGCGTGAGCGCGGGGTGACCATTATATTGACCACTCACTATATCGAAGAGGCCGAGGAAATGGCCGATCGCATCGGTGTAATCAGTAAAGGTGAAATAATTCTGGTCGAAGACAAAAGCGCGCTTATGGACAAACTTGGCCAAAAACAACTGCGCTTGCAGCTGCAGCAGCCACTGACTGAAATTCCCCTTGAGCTGAAGGCCTACCCCTTGAGCTTGGGAAAAGAGGGGATGGAATTGATCTACCATTTTGACACCCTAGCGGAGCACACTGGTATCGCCGATTTGTTCCGGCGTTTGGATGAGCACGGCATCGACTATAAAGATCTGCAGTCGCGACAGCGCTCCTTAGAGGAAATTTTTGTCAGCTTAGTGTCGGCGGCGCGGGAAAGTAGCGCAGCGCAAAATGCGGAGGCGGCACAATGAATATGCACGCGATAAGAGCGATTTATAAATTTGAATTAGGCCGTACCTGGCGGACTTTGATGCAGAGTATTGCCTCGCCAGTCATCTCGACCTCACTGTATTTTGTGGTATTTGGATCCGCGATTGGTTCGCGTATGGTGGAGATTGACGGGGTGAGTTACGGGGCGTTTATCATTCCCGGTTTGGTGATGTTGGCACTATTGACCGAAAGTATTTCCAATGCGTCTTTTGGTATTTATTTTCCTAAATACAACGGCACGATATACGAGATTTTGTCAGCGCCGATTTCTATGCGCGAGATTGTGATTGGCTATGTGGGCGCAGCGGCGAGCAAGTCGGTTATTTTGGGTTTAATTATATTGCTCACCGCGCGCTTATTCGTGGACTACCATATCGCCCATCCGTTTTGGATGATTACCTTTTTGGTATTAACGGCGATCACCTTTAGTTTGTTTGGTTTTATCATTGGTGTTTGGGCCGATGGTTTTGAAAAACTACAGGTGGTGCCAATGTTAATCGTAACTCCCTTAACCTTTCTTGGTGGGAGTTTCTATTCAATCAGCATGCTACCGCCACTATGGCAGACCATTACCTTGGCGAATCCAGTGGTGTATCTGATTAGCGCCTTTCGCTGGAGCTTTTACGATGTTGCAGATGTGAATGTCGGGGTTAGTGCGGCAATGATTTTGGTGTTTATGCTTGCCTGTTTGGCCGTCATTTATTGGATATTTCGCACGGGCTATCGCTTAAAAAATTAACTGGCGCGGCGGAGTGCGGGAAATGTGAGCTTAGTCAAAATGGTAAACTTGTTTTTGTGCCGAGACCTGCTAATGTGGCCGCCATGAATAATAAAAACCAATTAATAAATTTAACAGTAGGTCGGCTTGAAGGTAATACGGTGCCGGTCTTTCTCTCTTGGGGCGATTGAGCTAGCTCAGTCGTCACATTGACCTCGCTAATAGTTTTAGTATTGAGTTGCAGCATAAATTATTTGGTGTTGCAGCAGCTACGCTTGGAGAGAAACTTTGAATACTGTAGATGATGCTTATTTATTGATTAAAGAGTCAGATTATTTGTCGCTAACTGAATTTATAAAACGCAATCGCTCAGAGGCCACAGCCGCGCTGGCTGAAGAAATTAATAAGGCCAAAGTCATTGCTGATGATGGTTTTCCAGACAATGTGGTGTCATTAAACGCAACGGTTGATTTCTATGATCCTGAGCTGAGCAAGGCCAGTAAGGTGACCTTGGTGCTGCCGTGGCAGGCAGATCTCACTAAGCGAAAAGTGTCGATACTGTCGCCGGTTGGCTGTGCGCTAATAGGTTTGCGCACAGGTGGCCGCGTTGATTGGCCTTTACTTAATGGTAAAGCCCGTAAGTTGGACATTACTGCTGTTAGTCAGCAGCAAAAACTAAAGCGTCGCGCGCTGGCCTGAAGTGGTCGAACTAGGTAGAGCAAGACGATCTTAAATACACTAATTTAACATCGTCTTGCTAACGGCGCCTCGCTTAGCAGGGGCCGCCGGCATTTACCCATATTGTTAAGGCGTCAACAAATTCACTTTGGCTGAGTGGCGGTGTAGTGCGATTTGCACCGGGGCTCCAGCCCCATAATACCAATTCATCTTCACTCATATGACGCAGTAAATCACTTAAACTGCGGTTGCCGTTTTTACTTAGATCCTTCAACGCAATACACAGCTCGCTGGCGTTTAGATCTTCCCACGCCATGCTGAGGGGCGCTAATCCCCAGTGTGGCGCACCGGGCACGGCATCGTCAGCGACATTTTCATCTTGATGACAAGCGGCGCACTGTAGCGTTGGCGCGCCGTGATTGTCGGCGCCACGGACCACTAATTGGTCGTGGCGGCGACGCTCGTCACCTTGGCGGGGGAATTCGGTTTTGGTGTGGCAGTTTAGGCAGCGCGGGTGGGTTAGTACCTCGTATAGTGGTTGAAACAAGGGCGATTGGGCCATGGCAGTGCTGCTTAGCAAGCCGAATAGCAGCACAATTGCCGCGCTCCGAAACAGGGCGTGTGGTTTTGCAAAAATTGCTGTGATCATTGGCTTCCCCGTTTAGGCAATAATAAAGTTGCTATTACTCAGCGGCAGTTCGCGAATCCGCTCACCGATAGCACCGAAAATAGCGTTAGCGAGGGCAGGACCAACGCAGGGCACGCCGAGTTCACCAACACCGCCGACGGTATTTCCGCTATTCACAATGACAGTTTCAATAGACGGAGTTTGGTGCATCCGTAGTACTGGGTAGTCATCGAAGTTACTTTGCTGAACGACGCCGTCTTCTAATGTTATTTCGCCAAATAGCACGCTTGATAAAGCAAAGATAACGGCTGATTCGACCTGGGCAATGACGAGGTCTGGGTTAATTGCGGTGCCGCAATCGACAGCACTTACGACACGATGGATAGTTAATTCACGGCTCGCTGATACGGAAACCTCAACTACCTGTGCCACAAAACTATTCCAATGCCCCATTACGGCGATACCTTGGCTTACGCCAGAAGCGCTTTGCCCCCAGTTAGATGCTTGGGCTACCGCGTCGAGCACTGCTCGGTGGCGCGGCTTTTCGCTGAGCAGCGCGCGACGAAAAGCATAGGGGTTTTGACCAACACGTAGGGCGAGCTCATCAATAAAGGTTTCTTGCGCGTAAACGTCCGAAAATTTGTTTACCGAACGCATCCATAGTGCAGGCATATTCGGTAGCACGGTAAGGTGGACGTCCATACTGACATTGTCGATTTTATAGGGCATTCCGGTATCAAAATCGGTTAGCTCACCTAGGGCCGGTAGCTCCAGTTCGTGCAGCGCGTCGAGTGCGTTCTCTGCGTATAGTGATGCAGTTACGTCTTGGGTAACCGCGCGATGGGTCCATGCGGTTACTTCATTGGCGCTGTTTAGTGAGGCGGACACCCGCACCGACGCGGCTGGCCGATAGTAGCCACCCTTCATGTCATCTTCCCGCGTCCAAATCACTTTGACGGGCTGTTGGAGGCTCTTGGCCACGAAGCAGGCATCGCGGACAAAATCGGCCAGTGGATTGCCGCGGCGACCAAAGCCGCCACCCGAGGGCATCATGTGGAAGTTTATTTGGTTGGGGAGTAGCCCTAAAACAACACCCGCAAAAATTTTGTCGAGGCTGGCAGACTGAGTGCCGGTCCAAATTTCGGCGCTGCTGCCGTCGTAATCCACTACGACATTTAGGGGCTCCATCGCGGCGTGGGCCATAAACGGAAAGTAGTAGTCTGCGCTCAGGGTTTCGCTACTCAAGGTTTGCGCAAGTAGGGTGGAGCCGTCGGAGCGAATAGGTACCCCTGGTAAATTAAGTTTAAAGCTGTATTCGTCGCGCTGACTGGCCGAGTCAGTGCGGCCGGCCAATAATTCATTCCAGCTGACCTGCAGCGCTTTGCGACCTTTCTCAGCGGACCAAAAATCGTCGGCTACTACTGCAACGCCGCCAGGAATAGTGTGTACACTGCGCACGCCTGGAACGGCAAGGGCGGCGTTGTTATCAACATTTAATGCTTGGCCGTTGAAGCGGGGCGGCCTGGCGATAAGTGCGGTGAGCATGCCGGGAATATCAACGTCCATGCCGTACTTAAAGCTGCCATCGGTCTTATCGCTGGCGTCGGTGCGCTGGGGCGAGGTGCCGATAATGCGGTAGCTAGCTGGGTCTTTGAGGGCCGGATTGGCGGGTACATTCTGCTCGGCGGCGGCGCTGGCAAGCTCGCCGTAACTGGCGCTGCGCCCGCCGATATCATCGATAACATGGCTGGCTTCAGTGCGCAGGCTGCTGGCGCTCACGTTCCAGCGCTCTGCAGCTGCGCTAATTAGCATTTGTCTTATGGTGGCGCCAACACTGCGTTGGGGGTCGAAATAGCCGCGGATTGCAGAGCTCGCCACGGTAAATTGCAATAGATTCTGAAAGTAGGGATTGTTAAAGCGTGCGGCCACCGGCGAAAGTTCAGCGCTAATTAGGCTCCAATCGGCGTCGAGCTCTTCGGCTACGATCATGGGAATCGCAGTTAGCGCGCCTTGCCCGATTTCGGCCGCGCCGACCAGCACGGTAATGCGGTTGTCGGTGCCAATGCGCATAAATTCGCCGACTTGGTATTCTTCATTTGCCGGTGGCGGGTTGTTATTGCCATTCTCGGGGCTGTTGGGTCTGGCTGTGGCGCCGCCAGACGAGCCACCGCCACAGGCAACAAGCAGGCCGCCGCCTGCCATTACGCTGACTTTAATAAAATCTCGGCGACTAAATTTTGAATGCTTTTTCATAGCCTGCTCCTACAGTTGCTCGCTAGCGATTTTATGTATTGCCTTGCGAATACGTGGGTAGGTGCCGCAGCGGCAGATATTGCCCGACATGGCGCGGTCGATATCTTGATCGCTGGGGGCCGAATTACTTTTGAGCAGGGCCGTGGCTGCCATAATCTGGCCAGATTGGCAGTAGCCGCACTGTGGGACATTTAGCTCGCGCCAAGCTTC
This sequence comes from Zhongshania guokunii, assembly GCF_040892635.1. Classification (NCBI taxonomy): domain Bacteria; kingdom Pseudomonadati; phylum Pseudomonadota; class Gammaproteobacteria; order Cellvibrionales; family Spongiibacteraceae; genus Zhongshania; species Zhongshania guokunii. The sequence continues at coordinate 41,407 of NZ_JBFRYA010000006.1, forward strand.
TTGGACGAGGCTGCCGATATGCTCATTGCGAATGTCTTCAACGGTGCGCACCGCTTTATTGCCAACTGCGCCCACCGGCAATACGCAGGAGCGAGTGGGCTGTCCGTCGATATGCACGGTGCAAGCGCCGCACAGGGCTTGCCCGCAGCCGTATTTGCTGCCGGTTAGCTTAAGGTTTTCTCGCAACACCCATAGCAGGGGTTTGTCTTCGGGAGCGTCGACGGTGTGGGCAACTCCGTTTACTTGGATTGTTAGCATGTGTTAACTCCTGCTCGTACCCGCTATGGAGAATTGAGCGTATAGCGATGTACTGCGCCGCTTTTGGAAAAAAGTGCTAGCCGTTGTAGTGATGAGTAGTGGCCGCGCTTACGACGTTGTTTGGTTTTATTTTACTGCAGACTAACAGCAGCACTGAGTGTGCTGCTGAAAGTATCAGCAGATGTTGTACGTGTAAACACTGAGGGTGGATCAGTGTGATGGGGTTTTTGTTTTTAGTATTTTAGCGAGCTTAGTAGGGCAAGCGCAGCGGCGCTTCTTGCATCAAGGCCAGCTGTTCCCGCAATTGTAAAATGTGCTCGCCCCAGTAGCGCTCGGTGTTAAACCAAGGGAAGGCTTTGGGAAACGCTGGATCCTGCCAGCGGCGCGCTAGCCATGCGGCGTGGTGCATAATTCGCAGGCTGCGTAGCGCCTCGATGAGACCCAGTTCTTTGGGATTGAAATCGTAGAACTCATTGTAGCCTTCCACTAACTCCATAATGGCGCGCTGTTGGGCGTCCTGCTCGCCAGAGAGGAACATCCATAAATCCTGTATGGCTGGAGCCATGCGGCTGTCGTCAAAGTCGACCAGCCAGGTTTCTCCGTTGCGCGACAAAATATTGCCAACATGGCCGTCACCGTGGGTGCGGATATACTGAGGTGTAATGTCAGTAAAGCGTTGGTGAACAAGTTTCAGTAGATCGGCGCTGAGGCTGGCGTAAGCATCGCTTAAATTGCTTGGAATTACCCCGTCGAGGATAAAACTGCGGCTTTCGTCGCCAAAACTGGTGGTATCTAAGGTCGGCCGATATTGAAAAGGCGTGCTGGCGCCAACCAGATGCAGGCGGCCAATGAGGCGGCCGAGTTGAAAGAGATTGTCCATATCGTCGAGGGCTGGGGCGTGCCCCCCGCGACGGGGGTAAAGTGCGAAGCGGTAGCCTTCGAAGCTGAATAAACTAGCGCCCGCTTCATTGCGCCAGGGCGCAATGACAGGAATATCGGTATCAAAGAGCTGCTGGGTAAATTGGTGCTCCTCTAGAATCTGCTCGTCGCTCCAGCGTTCGGGGCGATAAAATTTCACTACTAGTGGTTCTTTGTCTTCCAACCCAAATTGGTACACTCGATTTTCATAGCTGTTTAGGGCAAATACCCGCATATCACTAATAAAGCCAAGGCTTTCAACAGCGTCGATGACTCTGTCTGGATTGAGTTCAGCAAAATCTTTTTGTTCAGTCTCGCTCATGAGGCGACTCCATATTCATTTACGAGGGCGACAGTTTTGATTTGTGCAAACACTTGCTGGCCAGCGTGTAGGTTTAAGCGGTCGTAGGATTTGCGGGTGATGCGGGCCAGTAAGTATTGCTCGCCAAGGGCCAAGCGCACCGTGACTTGCGAGCGGTTAACAGGGTTGTCGGTCTCAGCGTTGCTGTCGGTGTTTGTATCGCTGGTATTAATAGTACAGTTCAATATATTTAAAATGCTGCTTTGCGTTGGGGCGTCAAGGCTAATACTAATGTCTCTGGCGGCTACAAATAGCCGGACGGATTGGCCTGGGCGCGCCGAAATTTGTTTAACACTGAGCTGGTGGCCTGACGCCAACTGCAAGGTGCTCAGCTGGTAGTCTGCTTCATGTTCAACGAGGGTGGCATTGAGCACCGCGCCGGCATCCTGCTGGCGGCTAAGGGGCAAGTCTAAGCGGGTACTTAATTCCACTAGGTCGCCCTCGGCAATTAACTGTCCGTTTTCGAGTAGTAGCACATGGTCTGCGAGGCGGCTGATTTCGTGAAAGCTGTGGCTAACATAAATGATAGGCAGGCTGAGATGCTGGGGCAGAATTTGCAGTACATCCATCATCTCGTCTCTGGCGGCGTCGTGCAGTCCAGATAAGGGCTCGTCCATTAATAATAACTGGGGGTGACGCAGCAGAGCGCGGGCGATGGCGACTCGTTTGCGCTCGCCACCGGAGAGTTTGTTTACGTCACGGTTTAGCAATGCGGTAATTTGCAGCCACTCGCAAACCTCGTCGAAGCTGGGTCCTGTTGCGCGAAACTGGCGGTTTTGGGCGTAGCGTAAATTACCGGCCACGCTCAGGTGAGGAAAGAGCTGGGCGTCTTGAAATACCACACCGACGCCACGTTGCTCGCAGGCCAGAAATTGGCGCTGGGTTTGCCAGTCGTCGCCGCAAAACTGCACCATGCCCTGGGGCGCACGCTCTAGTCCGGCGATGCAGCGCAGCAAACTGGTTTTACCGCTGCCGCTGGGGCCACAGATGGCGGTGATGCCGATGCTCGGTAACGCCGTGTCGACGTTAAGCTCAAAATCGCCGCGCTGCATATGCAGGGATAATAATAAACTCATGTCTGCGCCTTTGATGTATAACTGCTGGCAAGCTCAAGGCCGCGGGCGCGGTGAAAGCGGTAAACGCCGCAGAGTACAATAAAGGAAAAGCCGATAAGTCCGCCGGCCAGCCAATGGGCGGCGCTGTATTGCAAAGATTCAACCCGATCATAAAGGGCGATGGACAGCACTTGGGTGCGGCCTGGAATATTGCCGCCAATCATTAATACCACGCCAAATTCACCTACAGTGTGGGCGAAGCCTAAGGTGGTGGCGACCAAAAAATTGCTGCGACACAGGGGCAGCACAACGCTGGCAAAGCGGTCGAGGCGAGATGCGCCCAAGCTTGCCGCCGTTTCGAGCAGTGCTTTGGGTACTTGCTGAAAGCCACTTTGCAGGGGCTGCACAACAAAGGGCAGCGAATACAATACTGAGGCAATGACTAGCGCACTAAAACTAAAAGCAAGAGTGCTGCCGGTTAAGGTGAACCAGAATTGTGCTATTGGCGAATTCGGCGCAAAGGCGATGAGCAAATAAAAGCCTAAAACCGTTGGCGGTAATACCAGCGGCAGAGCGACAAGGGCTTCAATTAAGGGTTTGCTACGCCACTGGGTATTGGCCAGCCACCATGCGAGTGGCGTTGCTATTAATAGCAGAATTAGCGTGGTCAGCCCTGCTAGCTTCAGAGTTAATAATATCGCCAGCCAGTCTTGGTGACTCATATTAGGTGGCCCGTAAATTGAGCGTGGGCATTGCGTGGGCGTTGGCGGCGGTGTTTGGGATTGTGCATGTCGCCTCCAAGTATGATTTTGATTTAGGCCTCTGAATGGCTATGGCTCTGCGTGTTGGCTTACGGTGTTCGCGCCAGACACCAGATATCAATTTGCCTAGCGCCATTGCGCGCCAGTATAGCGGCCACAGTATTGGCTGTCGCGGTCGTTGTTACCACATCGTCGACTATGGCAATGTGCTTGCCGCGGATTGGACTATTTGCGTTCAATGCAAACGCTTTGCGGAGATTGCTGCTGCGTTGAGCGGCGCTGAGGCCTTGCTGGGTAAGGGTTGCGCGGGGGTGGGTGAGCGCATGGCAGACGGGGATGTTCAGAGCGCGGCCCCAGTCGTCGGCGAGCAGAGCGGCTTGGTTGAAACCGCGCTGCCAGCGTCGTCGCCAGTGCATGGGTATCGGCACCAGAAGCTCGGGGCAGGGCGCGAGGTCGCCACCAAGGTTTGCCAGCCAGAGCTGTGCTAGCACCGAGCCATACTGCAGCTGTCCGTGATATTTAAAACCGGCGATGAGCCGGTCTACTGGAAAATCGTAGCGCAGCGGTGTTAGGCAGTGACTGAAGACTGGGGGCTTGCTAAGGCAGCGGCCGCAATGGCTGTGAGCGTCTTTGGGCGACAGCGGCAGGGCGCACCGTGCGCACTGCGGTCCCAGCCAAGGCAAATCGGCTTCGCAGGCGTGGCAGAGGTCGATTTGGCGACGGCTGGGTGTTTGGCATAAAATGCAGAGGCCTTTAAAAGCCTTATAAATCAGCTTGTTATAAAATCTGTTAACCATAGGCATCCTTGCAGGTTGACAGCTTGCGCCAAGCCTTTATCATACTAAGCTTTACGACTTCGCCCAAACCGGATTTTATCATGACTGCACACACGCCAACGACAATTCGTACTGACTGGACCAGCCAAGAGGTTCAAGCCTTATTTGCTCTGCCATTTAATGATTTGTTGTTTCAGGCGCAAACCGTGCACCGCGCTAATTTTGATCCCAATGCGGTCCAAGTCAGCACTCTGTTGTCGATTAAAACTGGCGCCTGTCCAGAAGATTGCAAATACTGCCCCCAGAGCAATCGCTACGACACCGGTCTTGAGAAAGAAAAGTTGATGGAGGTCGAAAAAGTCCTCGCCGAAGCGCGTGCGGCCAAGGCCTCTGGTACAACCCGTTTTTGTATGGGTGCGGCGTGGCGCTCGCCCAAGAAAAAAGATATGCCCTATGTGACCGCGATGGTGAAGGGCGTGAAGGAAATGGGTCTCGAAACCTGCATGACCTTGGGCATGCTCACCGGCGAGCAAGCAGCTGAATTGGCCGACGCGGGCTTGGATTACTACAATCACAATCTCGACACTTCACCTGAGTTTTACGGTGAAATCATCACCACTCGCACCTATCAGGATCGCTTGGGCACCTTGTCTAATGTGCGCGATGCCGGTATTAAAGTGTGTAGCGGTGGCATTGTTGGTATGGGCGAGTCCATCAAAGACCGTGCGGGTTTGTTACTGCAATTAGCTAATTTGCCGGTGCAGCCAGAGAGCGTGCCGATCAATATGTTGGTGAAAGTTGAAGGTACGCCGATGGCCGATGTGGCCGACCTCGACCCCTTCGATTTTATTCGCACCATCGCCGTGGCGCGGATTATTATGCCAAAATCCCATGTGCGCTTGTCTGCCGGCCGTGAATCTATGAATGAAGAAATGCACGCTCTGGCGTATTTTGCCGGTGCTAACTCCATTTTCTACGGCGAAAAACTGCTTACTACCGCCAACCCTAGCGCGAATAAAGATCTTGAGCTGTTTGGCCGCCTTGGTATTAAGCCTGAAGAGCGTCACGTTGAGCACGACGACGAAACCCAGAGCGAGGCCTTGCTTGGCGCCGTGCAGCAAGTGCAGAACGATCGCTTTTTTTACGACGCCACCGCTTAATCGTCAGCGCTGTAATTCATTGTGATGAATGAGGTTTTGCAGCGCCGCCTAACAGCGCGGCGGGAGCAGTCCCGTTACCGAAGCCGCCGTGTGCTTGAGTCTGCTCAGGGCGCGCGACTGCGCGTTGATGGTCGCGAGATGCTGCAATTCTGCAGCAACGATTACCTCGGCTTAGCTAACCACCCTAAGCTTGTTGCTGCAATGCAGGGCGCTTCCGCCGTGATGGGCGTGGGCGGCGGTGCTTCGCATTTGGTCTGTGGTCATTCGGCGCTGCATCACCAGCTTGAAGAGCGCTTGGCCAAAATCACCGGCCGCGAGCGCGCCTTGTTATTCTCAACCGGTTATATGGCCAATCTCGGCACGGTAACCGCCTTGCTGGGCAAGGGCGATCATATTCTTGAAGATCGCCTCAATCACGCTTCTTTGCTCGATGCTGGCTTACTGAGTGGCGCGCGCTTTCAACGTTTTCAGCACAATGACATGGCCGATCTTGAGCGCCGTTTGCAAAAGTTACCCGTCGAGGGCAATCGCCTTATTGTGGTTGACGCGGTCTTTAGCATGGACGGCGATATGGCGCCCTTGGCTGAACTGGCGGCGCTGGCTCAGAAATATGGCGCATGGCTAATGGCCGATGACGCTCACGGCTTTGGGGTGTTGGGCGAAAGCGGGGCCGGCAGCGCAGAGTTTTTTGGCCTAAATCAGCAGCAATTGCCGGTGCTAATGGGCACCTTGGGCAAAGGCCTTGGCAGCTTTGGCGCGTTTGTGGCGGGCAGTGAAGAGCTCATAGAAACCTTAATTCAGTTTGCGCGTCCCTATATTTATACCACTGCCATGCCACCGGCCGTAGCGGCGGCAACTATTGCTGGTTGCGATTTATTGGCTGATGAGTCGTGGCGGCGCAGTCATTTACAAGATTTGATAGGGTATTTCCGCCAGCGGGCAGAAAGTCTAAATTTACCCCTCATGCCGTCGCCAACGGCTATTCAGCCTTTGCTCATTGGCGACGAACAAACAGCAATGGCAATTAGCGCTCAACTTGAAGCGCGAGGTATTTTGGTATCGGCAATTCGCCCACCCACAGTACCGGTGGGGAGTTCGCGGCTGCGAATTACCTTGTCAGCGTCGCACAGCCAAGCCGATGTAGACGAGCTGTTAACCGCCTTAAGCGACGTGCTCGCCGAGGTTCTTGGGGCTACTGACTGCTAATGTTTATTTATCGCGAGCATTTGGCGGCTTACCGCAAAGACGCCGCCGAGTTGGTGCTGTTGCACGGCTGGGCCAGTGACTCCTCAGTTTGGCGGCCACTGCTGAGCGGCTTGCGTCGTAATTTTAATATCACCTTGATTGACCTCCCGGGCTTCGGCCGAAGTGATGGCTTGGAAGCTGGCGCAGATCCCGATCAAGTCATTGACAGCATTTTGCCATTTTTGCCTGCCACCGCGCTTTACTGCGGTTGGTCTTTGGGGGGCATTTTGGCAACGCGATTGGCGGCGCGTTTGCCAGCGCGGGTACAAGCTTTGATCTGCGTTGCCAGCAATGCGGTGTTTGTCGCCGACGCCGATTGGCCAGCGGCGATGCCGCCTGCTGATTTTGAGCAATTCGCCGCTTTAATAGCGAATAAGCCCAGTGCAGGTTTGCGTCGTTTCGAATTATTGCAATTACATGGCGATAAGCATGCTCGCCAATTGCGAGTTGAGCTGGCGGGTTTGAGCGCGGCACCAAAACCAGTCTATCTTTCTAGTAGCTTGGCATGTTTGCGGGCTATCGATAATCGCCAAGCGCTTGCTGAGCTGACGTGCCCCTGTCTCTATCTGTTTGGCGATGAGGATGCGCTGGTGCCGAGTTCGGCAGCAGCAGTCTTCGCTGAGCGTTTTCCGCAGCACCGTGTTCAGTTAATGGCGGGGCGCGGGCATTTATTGTTTTTGGCTGAAGGCGATGTGTTTATCGCGTTGTTGGCTGAGTTTTGTCAGGCGCAGGGGCTATTATTGAGCGGCGCAGCGAGCCAAATGAACAAGCAGGATATTGGTCGCTCATTTAGCCGCGCGGCATTAAGCTACGACGGCGCGGCGTTGTTGCAGCGCAGGGTCGCCGATGGCTTGATGGCCTATCTTCCCCAAGCGCTTGTTGGTCCGGTCATGGACTTAGGTTGTGGCACTGGCTACAGCTTGCCTGCCTTGCGCGCGCGGACAGGGGCGGAGGCGCTACTTGCTGTTGATCTCGCGCCGGGTATGCTGCGTTACGCGGCAGATCAGTATAAGGGGGTTGCTGAGTACTTTGTGTGTGGTGACGCTGAAGACCTACCTCTGGCAGACGGCAGCATCGGTACTATTTTTTCCAGTCTCGCCCTGCAGTGGTGTGAGAACTTGACAGCGCTGCTATCTGAAATCGAGCGGGTGTTGGCGCCAGGTGGTGATGCTTATATAGCAACCTTAGGCCCAGATACTCTGCATGAGCTACGCAGTGCGTGGTCGCAGGTAGACGGCTACGTACACGTAAACCAGTTTGCTGAAAGATCGTCGCTAACGCGGGCTATTGTGGACTCGGGCCTAGAAGTTAAGGCTTGGGATGAGTCCACTGAGCTAATGTACTACCAAAAATTGTCGGAACTGACCCGCGAGCTGAAAAATATCGGCGCTCATAATGTAAATGGTGGTCGCCCAAGTGGCTTAACTGGCCGCCAGCGCTTACAATCGCTTACTCAGCATTACGAGCAATACCGAGGTGTAGATAATAACTTGCCGGCGAGCTACCAGCTTTGGTATATACACCTTCGTAAAGAATAGTCGTTCTGCGCTATAATGGTGAGTAATGCGTATATATTGGGGCAAGAGCCTTAAGTTGGTGCATTTTTTTCGCCTTGGTCTATGTTGTAGCAAATAAAAATCATCTAGATTCGGCAAAAATCGTCACCTAGTCGTCTTATCTAGCGTGTATAAACTAATTGTGCACTTAGAATTACTGAGGTATTCCACAGGGTAATGCGCTATTAGCCAAAATATTGTGCTGTTTTATTCGTGGCGCAGAGCTTGCATGATATTAATAAGTCGGTGTGTGGTCGGGCTTGACGTAATTCGTAATTGTTTCACAAAAATGCCTTTAAATTTTCGGGATTTAATTGATAGGATGGTGATGTATTGCTATAAGTACCTACAGCTGGAGCAGCCAGCATAAAAACTTAGTGGTGCTAGCGACTTATATAGCTATCTTAGTTTAATATGCAAATGACTCTAGAAGTGGGCTCTTTGGTCAATCATAATGTTGTAAGAAAGGGGTGTGACACCAGTTGACTGGTTGTTATCCGGGTGGGGGTCTGGCGCGCTTTGCGTCGATGCTGGCAATATTTAGTTCAAAATGAAAAAACGGAGTTTTACCATGATTAATTCGAAAAAAATGCGGCTTACTATGTTTGCTGCCAGCATTGTTGCCGCTGGTGCGCTGACTGGGTGTTTTAATGACGAAAGTGCAGATCCAGTAAGCTCAACACCAACTGAGTTTTCTACTACTGCTGCTTACGGTGCTCTTGTTGGCGCAGATTGTGTTGTTAATGGCACAGTTACAGCAGCTCTTGATCAGTATGTCACGAATGCAGATGGTGTTGGCTCTATCAGCGCTACTATCGGCGCTGGTGAATACCCGCTTATCATTAGCTGTACTGGCGGTAACTACTACAACGAAGCGTCTGAGGCTACTGAAGCTAATGACGAAACGCTGAAATCGATCATCCCATCAGCCGGTGCACTTACTGATGCGGGCGGCAGCGTTGCTGTTACTACTCTGACCAGCATGGCGGCGGCACTCTATGAGTCTCTTCCAGCTGCACAGCGTAATGCATCTACTGCTAACCAGTCTTTGACCAATGTTATTAAAGCGTTGGCTCCAGGTTTGGGTAATGGCGATGGCTTAGATTTGTTGCGCGCGCCAACTGTTGTGAAAAGCTCAGCTAGTACTGTTGCAAACAATGATGCAGGTTATTATGCTTCTATCCTCGCTGGTTTGGCTAAAGCAGGTGCAGGTTTGACTCCAGCTCTATCACCTTCAAAATTGGCTGCGAAGCTAGCTGCAGAGACAGTTACAGGTACATTGGACAATAACGTTGTTTCTGTTCTTAAAGCTAAGACTGCTGAATTTGCAGGTGCTAAAGGCGATTCAGCGTTACAGCAAAAATCTAATGATGCTCCGGCTCCTACTACTACAGTAACCAAGCCTACGACTGGCGGGACTACTGGCGGTACTGGCGGCACTGGCGGCACCGGCGGTAGCGGTGGTCAGCCTTAATAGTTAGGTTAGTAAGAAAGGGCGGCTATCAGCTGCCCTTTTTTTTGCGTTAAAATAACGATCAATTAAAATTTGTCACTGAGAGGTTTCCCTTGAGAAGGAATATTGGGGCTGGGCTGATATTGGCCGTACCGACGCTTGCATTTGCGCAAGGGAATATGAATATGCAGGGTGTGAGCGGCCTATTAAATGTGCCAGACGCTTCGGTACTGGAATACGGTACAGCGACAATCGCTTGGGATAACCAGGTGGATGGCCGTTTTGCTCGGCCGCGAACCTTGAATGCTACTGGCAATGATATCAATTTTGCCGCAGGGGCCTTTCCGCATTTCGAAATGGTTGGTCGCAATGTAGCGCCGGAGACTACCTCGGGTGGTTCGGACTTATCGTTTAATATCAAAATACAACTCCCTTGGGAGTTGTTGCCGGGTTTGAATTTCGCGATTGGCGAGATGGATTTTGGCGGTTCCGTTAATGAATACGATACCAAGTATGCAGTAGCAACTTGGCAATACGGCCCGATTCGCACCACCTTGGGCGCGGGTACTTACGATGGTCGAGTCGAGGGCACTGGCCGATTAGACGGGATATATGGCGGCGTAGAATTTGCCGCGACAGATTGGTTAAGCGTGATTCTAGAAGATGATGCTTACTCGATGAACACCGGTATTCGCCTTTCAACACCGGATCAGTGGCTACCTGGTGGTTGGCAGGCCTCGATGTTGTGGATGTATTCGACTGAAGAAGGTGTAGATGATCGGCAAGATTGGTACGGCTTTAATGTGAAAATCCCTTTGGCAGCAGAGTATGCCAGAGTTTTGCCTAAGAAAAGGCCGCGATCATTAGCGGTGGCCGAGGCAAATAATGTTACCACTGAATCCTATGATGGTGATGATGCGCTGCTAAGTAATCCTTTAATGGCGCCGCCCTCTAGCTCCCCTTCAGAAGCAATGTCTCGTTTAGATAATGCTAATGCTGAAAAAGCGCTAAAAAACCGTTTCTTGGCGGCTAATTTTGAACAGGTTCGCGTCCAAAAATACGGCCGTGAGTGGATAATTGCCTTTGAAAATCTGCAATATGATGCCAATGACGTCGACGCCTTAGGTGTTGCAGCTGGCGTCGCTGCGATGTCTTTACCAGAGGGTGATCGCTTTTATTTACAATTAGAAAAATACGGTGTGGCTACTTTCGGTTTAGGTGGGGAAGTCGCGGCCTGGAAGACCTTCTTGAGCGGTAATGGCGCTATTCCAGACTCCGAGATGGTAACCGCGCCAAGTAGTAAACTGCGCCGGCGCAGTACTAATGGCGGTGTATTTGCCTCGAGCCTGAAAAACAGTATCGATTATTTGGCATTCCGTCCAGATGTGCGGATACGTCCAATTTTGTCGTCGACGGTTGGTACCGAGTACGGTGTTTTTGACTATTCACTCGCAGCGCGAGCTGACGTGGTTTTGCCGCTATGGCAGGGCGCGGCATTTAATGTCAGCCGCGACTGGAATGTTAACGACACCAAGGACTTCACTCGCGAAGGGATTTATGGCGGTGTTTTTTATAATCAGCGTGTGACCGAAGGTGTTAAAGAACGTATTTTTAGCCAAACTTTTCGTCATGGCCGAGGCTTTACCAGCATGATTTCCTATGGGCGCTTCTATGGCTCGATTGATGGCACGTCGATTGAAAGTCGCTGGGAACCTGGCGATGGTCGCCACCGTTTTAAAATTATAGCTACCGATTTTGAAGAAAAGCATCGCCCAGATAACACCCATAATGCGCGCTTGTGGTCGTATCGTTATTTTGCTCAGAGTATCAATACTTCAGTGGATATTACCGGTGGCGATTTCTATAACGAAGATTCGGGCTACCGGCTGGAGTTTACTCAGCATATTGGTGATGTAAGGTTGCATCTTCTATATAAAACCTCTGAAGATAATTCCTTTGCAACTCTGGGATTTACGATTCCATTAACGCCCCGCAAAGGTATGACTCGGGTTGCTGGTGTGCATGTTGAGGGGCAGGCTAACTGGGCCTATGGTATTACCACCATTCTTGGCGAGCAGGGTAATCGTTTGGTATTTGGCCCTAATATTATCCCGACCGTTTATAACGACTTGCGTAATACTAATTTCAACGGTGATCGCCTAAATGGCGCTTATATTCGCGCTAATCAAGAACGTTTGGTTGATGCTTGGCAGCGCTACGGTGCGAGCAAATAATGGTTTTTGTCATTGAGAGTGCAGGTCTTGAAGTCTAGGCACTACTTCATTGCGGGCACCGACACCGATGTTGGTAAAACTCTGGTTGCCTGCGGCATTTTACGTGCAGCAGCTAATTTAGGTTTAACGACTTTGGCGGTAAAACCGGTTGCGGCGGGTGCTGAGCAAACCGCCGACGGCTTGCGCAATAGTGATGCGGTGCTGCTCATGGCGGCAATGACTGAGTCATTGCCCTATGCCCAGGTTAATCCGGTGTTATTGGCGCCACCGATTGCACCGCATATTGCTGCAGAGCAAGCCGGCAAGCGTCTCAGTGTGTCGCAGTTAGTGGGTTTTTGCCGTGGTGTGATGATGCGCAAGGCAGATATGGTGCTAATCGAAGGTGCTGGTGGTTGGCGTGTTCCTTTAAATCAGCGGGAAATGTTGTCTGGTCTAGCAATCGAATTGCAAACACCGGTGATCTTGGTGGTCGGTATGAAGCTAGGCTGTATTAGTCATGCTGTACTTACCGCCGAGGCTATCAAAGCAGACGGCTTGGTTATTGCGGGCTGGGTAGCCAATAAAATTGATTCTGATATGGCGTGTTTTGACGAAAATTTGGCGACACTTCGCCAGCTGTTACCTGCGCCCTGTCTAGGTGTAGTTCCTAATTTAGCGCAGCCAGATGCTGCGCTGGTGGCTGAATACCTCGATATATCCCTCATCTAATAGCTGCCCGAATATATCGGGCGGCTAGCTCTGTTTTCCAAACCCAAACAAATTTCCTGCAGTCGCTGTGACATAGTGAATTGTCAGCTATGCTGATGACTGTGCGCTGCTGTTGGTGGCGGATATATTGCTGCGGCTTCATGCGGCAGACCCTAAATTTGCTGCTTTAATCGACATATTTTTCCGGGTCATTGACCGAAATGCCTTTTTTGTAAATCCAAAAACACTTGCAAGACGTAATAAAAGCGCTATAGTTGTCACTGTCAACATTGCCCGGCAGGCACTGCCGCGGCCACCATGCACATGAGGTCATTACCATGCCGCAATATACAGCTCCGCTCCGCGATATTAATTTCGTGTTAAAAGATGTACTCAAGAGCGATAAACATTTCGCTAGTCTCGCTACTCGTGAAGAAGTAAGCGAAGACTTAATGGACGCGATCATTAGTGAAGGCGCCAAGTTCTCTGAAAATGTGCTTTCCCCATTAAACCAGCCTGGCGACCAGGAAGGCTGTACATGGTCGGAAGACGGCGTAACCACACCAAAGGGCTTTAAAGAAGCTTATAAGCAATATGCAGAAGGCGGTTGGCCGTCGATGACCGCTAACCCTCAGTTCGGTGGTCAAGGCTTGCCAAATTCTTTGGGCTTAGTTGTCACTGAAATGGTCAGCTCGGCCTGCTGGTCTTGGGGTATGTATACCGGTTTGTCGCAGTCTGCCGCGCGTTTGCTTGAGGCTTATGCCAGCGATGAATTGCAGGAAACGTATTTAGGTAAAATGACTGAAGGTACTTGGGGTGGCACCATGTGCTTAACCGAGTCTCATTGCGGTTCAGACCTTGGTTTGCTGCGCACCAAAGCCGAGAGCAATGCTGACGGTAGCTATAACGTCACCGGCACCAAAATTTTTATCTCGGGCGGTGAGCATGACATGATGGAGAATATCATCCATTTGGTGCTGGCGCGGGTTGAAGGCGCGCCAGAGGGCACCAAGGGTATTTCACTGTTTGTAGTGCCTAAGTTTCTGCCCGACGAAAATGGTGAAGTCGGTGAGCGCAACGGCGTGCACTGCGGCAGCATCGAACACAAAATGGGTATTAAAGCGTCTGCTACCTGTGTAATGAATTTCGACAGCGCTAAAGGCTTTTTGGTCGGCGAAGAAAATCGCGGCTTGAATGCCATGTTCCATATGATGAACTCAGCGCGTTTGGGTACAGCTTTGCAAGGTTTGTCAGCGGGTGAAGCGTCATTCCAAGGTGCACTGGCGTACGCTAAAGACCGCCTGCAAATGCGCTCATTGAGCGGCCCGAAAAACCCGAATGGCCCAGCTGATCCATTGATTGTTCACGCCGATGTGCGCCGTATGCTGCTCACCCAAAAGGCCTTTGCTGAAGGCAGCCGCGCCTTTATCTATTGGGTTGCGCAATTGGTTGATACCTTCTATTTCTCTGGCGATGAGCAGGCGCGCAAAGACGCAGAAGAGCTTTCTGAGCTGCTGACTCCAATCGCCAAGGCCTTTGTAACCGAAACCGGCCTAGAATCTGCCAACTACGGCATGCAGGTTTTTGGTGGCCACGGCTTTATTTCTGAGTGGGGCATGGAGCAGATTGTTCGTGATTTGCGCATCTCTACTTTGTATGAAGGCACTACTGGTATCCAAGCCCTCGATCTATTGGGTCGTAAAGTAATGGGCAGCGGCGGCAAGCAGTTGATGGTGTTTACTAAAATCATCCACAACTTCTGTAAAGAGCAGCAAGACAAACCAGGCATGGCGCCTTTTGTCACTAAGCTTGCTGAATTGAATAAAGAGTGGGGCGAAATCACCGGTAAATTGGGTGAAAAAGCCATGAGCAATGCCGACGAAGTGGGCGCGGCCTCAGTAGATTACCTCATGTATGCCGGCTATGTGTCGCTGGCGTTTATGTGGGCGCGGATGGTATCGGTAGCGCTGGATGGTGATGCCGACGACGCTTTCCTGCAGGCCAAAGTGAAAACTGCCAATTTCTATTATCAGCGTCTATTGCCGCGTACTGAGTCGCATAAAATTGCGATGCTGAACGGTGCCGATAGCCTGATGGACATGCCTGAAGATGCCTTTGCATTTTAATTGGTACTAAAAACCCATTTTGATTGCGGCGACCTTGTGTCGCCGCTTGTCTAGAGGATCTCCGAATGCCTGAATATAAAGCCCCCCTGCGCGATATGCAGTTTGTGTTACACGATGTTTTTCAAGCCGAACAGCTCTGGGAAACCATGCCTGCAATGGAAGACGTCAACCGTGAATTGGCCGACGCAATTCTGGAAGAAAGCGCCAAAATAAACGAGAGCCTGATTGCACCTTTGAGCCAGCCTGGCCACGAAGAGGGTGTCACCTGGGTAGATGGCGTAGTGACTACACCCAAAGGTTACCCCGAAGCCTTTAAACAATTGGCTGACGGTGGTTGGGGCGGTCTGTCTGGTGCGCCAGAGTATGGTGGCCAGACCATGCCAAAGATGTTGGTGCTATTGTTTGAAGAAATGCTGTACTCCTCCAACATCGCCATGGGTCTTTATTTAACGCTGACCTCGGGTGCAGCACTGGCGATTGCCAGCCATGCATCCGAAGAGCTCAAAACCAAATTCCTGCCAAACATGTATTCGGCCAAATGGGCTGGCGCTATGTGCTTGACCGAAAGCCACGCCGGTACTGACCTCGGCATGATTCGGACCAAGGCTGTGCCCCAAGCTAATGGCAGTTACAGCGTTAGTGGCACCAAAATATTCATCACCGGCGGCGATCACGATCTGACTGAGAACGTCATCCATTTGGTGTTGGCGAAACTGCCAGACGCTCCAGCTGGATCTAAAGGTATTTCTCTTTTCTTGGTGCCAAAGTTTAAAGTTAACGACGATGGTAGCCTGGGCGAAGCCAATGGCGTGAGCTGCGGCAGCATTGAACACAAAATGGGTATTAATGCGTCAGCGACCTGCGTAATGAACTTCGACGGCGCTGAAGGGTATTTGGTTGGTGAAATCAATCGCGGCCTGCAGGGTATGTTCACCATGATGAACTACGAGCGTTTATCGGTGGGTATTCAGGGCTTGAGCGCGGCAGAAGCGGCGTATCAATGGTCTTCTATCTACGCTCGCGAGCGCACTCAAAGCCGTGCACCATCGGGTCCAGTGAATAAAGATGGCGCCGCAGATCCGATTATTGTGCACCCGGATGTACGCCGCATGCTGCTCACCCAAAAAGCCTATGTAGAAGCAGGGCGCGCTTTTGCGGTATACGTTGGCAAGCAATTGGATTTGTCTAAATTTGCCAGTGGCGACGCCCAAGAGCGTGGCGCGGCTATGGTTGAATTGCTAACCCCAGTAGCCAAAGCATTTCTTACCGATAAAGGCCTTGAAGGCACTGTGCACGGCCAGCAGATTTTTGGTGGCCACGGCTATGTGCGGGAATGGGGTATGGAGCAGTTGGTGCGTGATGTGCGCATTAGCCAGATTTATGAAGGCACCAACGGTATTCAAGCACTGGACTTAATGGGTCGTAAGATTGCTGCTAACGGCGGTCAAACCTTGGCGTTGTTAGTTGCTGAAATGCGCGAGTTTAGCGCTTCAGCTTCGGCGGTGCAGGGTATGGATGAGTTTCTAAGCCCGCTGAATGAGGCGGTAGATAACCTCGAGTCACTATCTGCTTATGTGCTTGAACAGACTAAAAATGGCGATGCTAACGCGATTGGCGCGGCTTCGGTCGAATTCCTCCATGTTATGGGCTTCACGCTTTACACCTATATGTGGGCAATGATGTGCAAAGCCGTATTGAGTGGTGACTGCGCGCAGGGCGAAGCATTCGCGCAAGCGAAGCTGCATACTGCGCGCTTCTTTGTGCAGCGTTTATTGCCGCAGGCCAAAGGCTTGAGCGAGTCTATTCGCAACGGCAGTGCGAGTTTGATGGATATTCCAGAAGAGGCATTCATCTAAATTTGGTGTAAGCGGTAAAGCTGGAGAAGAAGGCGGCATCTTGCGATAATGATGCCGCCTTTTTTATTGCCTGCTATTTTGGCTGTTAGCCAAAGTGCGGTGATGCCCATACCGTGGTGAATCAATGGAAAACGAACACAATAAGCTCAATCCGGAAGACCAGGCTAAGGTCGACGCCTTTTTAAAACAAGGTTACAACGAGACTGACCGTAAGCCCTTTAGGCCGCTGAAATTATTGGGCATCCTGTTTGTTATTGTGTCTTTGATTACCGGTGGCAGTTTAATGCTTGCTCGTATGAGTGGGATTCACTAAGCGCCAATCTGGCGCGACAATGTGGTGTGTTCGAAGCACACCACATTTTCTTATGCTCCCTGTCTTTGTGGTTGATCGCTTTTTTAGCCAAGCTTCTTCATATCTACGGCAAAGTAGCGATACCAAACGCTGTGCTCTTCCTGGGGAGACTGCTTCCAGCCATATTGAGTCGGTCGCTCAGTTTCAATGGCAAGGGTGCCAAACAGCAGCCAATCGTATATCGCTAATAAATTACACATATTCTTAGCAGAGTTTTTACCCCGGGCATGATGATGGTGATGCTGGGTGGGGAAGGTAATAATATGGCAGAGGCCGCGCATGGTCTTACGCACCCACGGCCAAGGGTGATTCAAAAAATATAAATCGTAATTCCAGTTAACGTGGTTATGGGCTGCCCACAGTCCTTTGAACACCGTGCCAATCAAAAATACCTCAGTAAGCCCTAAGTAAAGACACAAAAACTGGAACCAGAAGTTGGGCATGATGAACCAAAACAGCCAATGCTCAACAAAGGTTTGGGTCACACTTAGCTCGCCACGACCATCGTTGCCGCCGGAAAAATGGTGCGGACGGTGACCCATTTTGAAAAGTTGCTGTAGTATTAGTAAGGGCTTCCAACGAGGCCTCCTGGCATGGGAAAAGAAATGAGCGCCACTGTGCAATAACTCCTCTATACAAATATAGGCGATAAGCACAGGCCAAAAGTAGTCTTGTTGAAGCCAGCTGAGACTGCCTTGAAAGTGTGGTGCCAGCTGCGTACCCAACCAGGCAATGACGAATATTAGTGCTGGTCGTTGAACGGCGCTAAGGCCAAATGCGGCAATGACCGCCATTCCCCAGTCTTCGCGGGATTTTTTGCCATTGCTGTTGCGGCCCGATTGCCACTCCCACACGGAGGCCAGAATAATAAATAGAATGACGGAGAGGCTAACGACTTTGTCCATGGCTGTATTCCTAATGCGCTTTATTGTTCTAACAGCATAGCGATCTTTGGTTATTTGTAAATTTGATGTTATATATAATAATTATCCATATTTAATATAATTTAGCCTAACTGATATGCTCAATTTACGCGGCGTTGACCTCAATTTGCTTTCGATCTTCGATGCCCTGATGCTTGAGGAGAATATGACCCGCGCGGCTGATCGCTTGGGTATGAGCCAGCCAGCGATGAGTGCAGCCTTGCAGCGGCTGCGTCTCACCTTTAAAGATGAATTATTTGTCCGCAGTCGCGTAGGAATGCAGCCAACGCCGCGAGCCCATGCCATTTACCCTCAAATTAGGGAGGCGCTGGCCTTAATTCGTGGTGCCCTAGCCAAAGATCAGCACTTTGAGCCAAGTGTCGATGAGCGCTGCTTTCGCCTACTCGGCGATAATTATTTTGAAGCCGTCGCCCTTGGTCCGTTAATGGCCCAGTTGCAGCAAGCAGGTTCAGGCCTGACGGTAGAGGCCCTGCCCTTTAGCGGTCAGGAGCAGGATCATTCCCTTAGTTTACGGCGAATAGACGTCGATGTAGTTATTGATTACCTGCCCTTGGCGCAGGACTATATTTGTAGCGAGTTACTCGCCGAGGAGCGTTTGGTGGTGATTGCCAGCGCCGATCATCCGCGGGTTCAAACCGAGCTCTCGCTGGAACAATACCTCGCCGAAGAGCATGTGTTTTTACCCCAGCGCAGCCGCGAGCGGAGTCAGTTAGAGCAGGCTTTGGGCGGTAAGCCCCTGCCGCGTAAAAAAGCGGCGCAGGTGCAGAATTTTTCCAGTATGTTGCCGGTGGTAGCGGCCACAGATTATCTCGCAGTGATGCCGTCGCGAATTCAGAAAATTTACGCAGGGGCGTTTGATTTACAGTGTTTTCAATTTCCATTGCCGATTGCGCCGATACCGATATGGATGATGTGGCCGGCTGCGTTAGATGGGGATCTAGCGCAGCAGTGGTTTCGCGGGCAGCTGCGGGGCTTGGTCAATAAGCTTTAATGGTCGTCGTGTTTAGGCGGCAAGTATTTAGACTAGGGACGTGGTCATTTGTTAGTCTGATTGGCAATGTGCTCCACTTAGAGGAGGTGTCGTTATGTCTGCTGTTTTGACTCATATCGCGCTACATGTTTTTGACCTAGACGCCTGCATCACTTTTTACCAAGATTATGCGGGTCTAAAATTAATCCACCAGCGTGAAAATAAGGCGGGGGGCGAGGTTGTTTGGCTGGCCGAAGAGGGCCGTGAGCAGGAGTTTATTTTAGTGTTGCTACCAGGTGGCCTAGGCCGTAAGCAGCTCGATACTGATTTTTCGCATTTGGGCTTTGCGCTGCCTAGTCGCGCTGCGGTGGACGCCATTGCCGAACAAGCAGATTTGGATGGCATACTGGCATGGGCTACACGAGAAGAACCTTATCCTGTTGGCTATTACTGTGGCCTGCGCGATCCCGACGGTAACTTTGTGGAATTCAGTTATGGTCAGCCCCTAGGGCCTGGCGCCGATGCAGCAAAGCTAAATTGAGTATTGGTCTGTTTTATGAAGATTGAAATTGCCAATTACCAAAACCCCCAAGATAGAGCTGGGATTGTGAAGTTAATGGCAGCGTATGCTTTAGACCCTATGGGTGGCGGCGAAGCATTGCCCGACGCGGTATTGGCGAATTTGTGTGATGCCCTCGCCGGTGAAATGGGCGCCATTAGCTTGTTGGCCTTTGACGGCGACAGCGCGGTGGCACTGCTCACCGCGCTGCGTGGTTTCTCAACGTTTAAATGCCAGCCGCTGCTCAATATTCACGACGTGATGGTCTTGCCCGAATACCGTGGTCAGGGCTTGAGCGCACAAATGATTACACAGCTTGAAGCGTATGCGCGGCGTCATGCTTACTGCAAAATGACACTGGAGGTGTTGGCGAATAATATCGGCGCGCAGCGAGTGTACGAGCGTTGTGGCTTCGCGCCATACCAGCTCGATCCGGAACAGGGCGCGGCGAGCTTTTGGCAGAAAGCGTTGATTTAGTTTGTGCTCACAACATCTATTGTAATAAACCACCAAGAAAAGGCATTCATTAATGAAAGGGACGGTACTCGATTTTAAAGACGGCATTGTTCGCATTTTTCTTTGGGGTGTTTGGCGTTCATAAATTTTACTTGGGCTATACCAAACAGGGGGTGATTATGGCGCTGGCCTTTCTGTTTGGTTTTGTTCTGGCGGGTTTGCCTTCCCTCGCTATAGCGATAATTGCCTTTGTTGAGTTTATTCTTTACATCATTAAATCAGGCGCTGAATTTGAGCAGACCTATGTGCTCAGCCAGCGGCCTTGGTTTTGGGGTCGGATATAAGTATGACGTATCAGCGGGTAGTGGTATTGACCGGTGCGGGAATTTCCGCAGAGTCGGGTATTAAGACTTTTCGTGCGGCAGATGGCCTTTGGGAGGAGCACCGAGTTGAAGACGTGGCGACCCCAGAGGGTTTTGCTGCCAACCCAGAGTTAGTGCAGCGTTTCTACAATGAGCGCCGCCGCCAATTATTAAGCGCAGAGGTAGCGGTAAATCCCGCTCATGTAGCGCTTGCTGAATTTGAGAAAAAATTTACCGGTGAATTTTTACTCGTTACTCAAAACATTGATGATCTTCACGAGCGCGCGGGCTCGCAAAAACTTATTCACATGCACGGCGAATTACTCAAAATGCAGTGCAGCTATAGCGGTGTGGTCTATCCAATCGACACCGATATCAGTACCGAGGCTCGCTGCGCCTGTTGCGGGCTTCGCAGCGGCCTGCGCCCGCACATCGTATGGTTTGGCGAGATGCCCTTGGGAATGGATGAGATTTACACCGCCCTGGAGCATTGTGATTTGTTTATTGCGGTGGGTACCTCTGGCAATGTTTATCCTGCGGCGGGTTTTGTACAAGCGGCGGGAAGTGTTGGCGCGCATACCATCGAGGTGAACCTTGAACCCTCGGCAGTGCAATCGGCATTTTCAGAAACTCGGTATGGGCTGGCGAGTATTGAATTGCCGCGTTTGCTCAATGAATTGTTGAATGCGTCGTAAGGGCTTAGTCGCATTGCGCGCGGGCCAGTGCGCCCAGCGTGGCTAGGCCTTGCTCTAATTGTAAATTCCATGGACAGGCACAGGAAATTCGCAAGCAGTGGCGATATTTCTCGCTGGCGGTAAACAGTGGGCCAGCGGCAATACTGATATTTTTTGCTAGTGCCTGTTCGGCTAACAATAATGTGTCGACCTGCTTGGGAAGCTCCAGCCACAGCGCATAGCCACCACGAGGTTGAGTTATTTGGGTGCCGTTAGGCATATGCCGCGCTAAGGCTTCTCGGATGCGTGCCGTTGAGGTGGCCAGTGCGGCGCGCATACGGTGCAGATGACGGTCGTATTCGCCGCTGAGCAGTAGGCGCTCGGCAGCTAATTGGGGGATGGTTGCACTGGCGGCATTTAGGGTAAATTTTTGGTAGTTCAGCTCTTCGCTGTATTTGCCACCGGCGATCCAGCCGATTCGCAGACCAGGCGAGAGCGATTTCGATAGCGAGGAGCAATACAACACATCGCTGGCGTTGTCATGATACTTGGCAATTCCAGGGCGCTGTTGCTCAAAGCTCAATTCACCGTATATATCATCTTCAATCAGTGGAATATGCGCGGCGCTGAGCATGGCCACCAAGTCTCTTTTGCGGGTATCGCTTAATGTGGCGCCGGTGGGATTACTAAAGTTGGTGACCACAATGCAGGCTTTGACTGGCCATTTTTCAATTGCTAACTGCAAGGCTTCTAGAGAAATGCCGTGCTGAGGGTCAGTAGGTATTTCTAGGGCTTGTAGCCCAAGTGAGTCAATTATCTGAAGCAGCCCGTAAAACAGCGGTGATTCTAACGCAACAATATCGCCCGCTTTACAAGTAACTTTTAGGGCCAGATATAAGGCTTCTTGGCAGCCTTGAGTAATGGTGATGTCGTCGGCTTGTAGTTGGCAGCCGAGCGCATTCATGCGCTTGGCGAGTTGTTGGCGCAAGCCTAAATAGCCTGGTGGAAACTCATAACCATTGCCGCGGCAGTGGGGGTGGCGGGCCGCGCTTGCTAAAGCGCGCTCAAGCGCGGTTACGGGTAAAAAGCTGGCATCGGGAACAGTAGCTCCCAAGCGCAGCATATTAGGTCGGTTGGCTGCAGATATGACCTGCATTACCCGTTGTTGGCTACCGATGAGGGTGGGTTTAGTATTGGGCCGAGATTCGCTAGGGCAACACACCATGTTTTCAAAGCGAGCTTTAATATAAAAGCCGGAGCGAGGCCGCGCCTCGATATATTGTTCCTGCTCCAAATAGCGGTAAGCGGCTAGGGCTGTAGACAGGCTGACACCGTGGGCTTCACTGGCTTGGCGCACGCCGGGCAGCTTGTTACCAATTTTGAGCTGACCTTGTTCTATATGCTTGGCGATCTGACTGGCAATTTGCCGGTAGCGTGGTGGCATTGAGCTTTCCTCGTGGGAGCTGTTATGCATAACAGATGCTCATAATATTGGTCTGTACTGCATCAAAATAAAAATAGTGTATCTGTTATGGTTTTTCGTGTCGCGCTAATCTGGGGTCGTGCAAGTCGCTGCACGGGTGACGCGGAAAGGAGTCAGTAATGAAGACGTTAAAGCCACTTTTTTACTATTTAAAAAGCGTACCGCTATTATCGTATTTGGCTAATACCTTGTTCGTCGCAGTAGTGCTGGCGGTGATAATAATATTACTTGCGGGCGAGAGCGGAATAAGCGCTCAGGAACGGGAGTGGTGGTGGAATATTCATTAGGATTGAGATTATGAAATATTACGTTGTGGATGCTTTTAGTACCGAGCGGTTTGCGGGTAACCCCGCCGCGGTGTGTTTGCTTGAGGGCGAAATGTCAGATGCGGAGATGCAGTCTTTGGCCGCTGAGTTTAGTTTGTCCGAAACCGCGTATTTACGGTTACTTGCCGATGGTCGATACAGTTTGCGCTGGTTTACACCGCTGATCGAGGTCAATCTCTGCGGTCACGCAACTTTGGCTGCCGCCCATGTGCTGTGGCAGCAGTGTGCTATTGCCAGCACGGCTCTGCGTTTCGAAACTCGCAGTGGTGAGCTGGCTGCTAGTTTTCTCGCCGATGGCATCGCACTGGAATTTCCCCTCGTGGTGACTCAGCCTCTTGCTGGCGACACGCAATTGCGTGGCGTGGCGGATAATATTCTCGCGACGTGTCGCGCTGGCGAGGATTTGCTCATAGAACTGGCTGATGTCGCAACTGTGCAGAGTTTTATACCAGACCTCGCTGCGGTTTCCGCCCTGCCAGCGCGGGGTTTGATTGTAACTGCCAAGACCGGTGGCGGGGGTGGGAATCAGGTGGATTTTGTTTCGCGGTTTTTTGCACCGGCTGCAGGAATTGATGAAGACCCAGTAACAGGCTCCGCCCATTGCGCTTTGGCGCATTACTGGTCGCAAAAATTGGGCCGTGAGACTATGCGGGGCAGGCAGCTATCTACTCGTGGCGGTGAAGTTGGGGTGGCAATTGCTGGCGACAAAGTGATTTTGTCGGGGCAGGCAGTGACCGTGATGGGCGGCGAGATTTTTTAAGCGTGTTAACTGCGGCGGTGCTGGCGATATTCGCTAGGTGCGAGGCCAATGGTCTTTTTAAATAGCCGAGAAAAATAATAAGCGTCGTCGTAACCCACTGCGCCGGCTACCTGTTTTACCGATTGGCTGGTGCTGTCGAGTAAATAGCAGGCTCGCTGAATTTTCATATTAATAAAATACTGAATTGGCGACTGGCCGGTGTGGGCTTTAAACTTTTTGGTGAAGTGGTACTTCGATAATTTGGCGCCTGCCGCCAGTTCGTCGAGGTTGAGCTGGCCGTGAATATGCTCCTGCATGGTGGCGCGCAGTCGCTCCCAGTTTAAGGCCTTACCGCTTTGCGGGCGTTGTTGGCGTACTAATAAGGCGATGTAGCTGAGCAGCGCCTGCAGCTGATGGCCACCCTGCATAAATTCGGCAAATTGATAGGCGCTGCGGCGCAATTCAGAAAGGCCGTCAAAAATGCGTACCACTCGCGGTTGCACGCCAATATTCACGCAGGGGCTGCTGAGTTGAATGTGTTGGTAAAAATCCGCGGCGAGCTTACCTTGAAAATGTAGCCAGTAAATTGTCCATGGGTCTTTGGCGTCGGCTTTGTAAGCGTGAGGATGATCTGGTGGCAGTAGAATAATATCGCCGCTATTGATGCGGTAGTGTTTGTCGTCGCACATTAAAGTGCCTTTGCCGGCAATGCAGTAAATAAGTAGATGGCTGTCGTGTTGTTGGCGCTGCATGCGGTGGCCAAAAGCGGCGGGATAATAGCCCATGGCAAGGGGGTACAAACCCTCGGTTAAGGGGTGGGCGGCCAGCTGAGTTTGCACAAATTGCGGTGTGAGGAAGCGAATACCCTGAGGTGGTAGTGGCCAATCTGAGGTAATGGGCATGTTAAGCCTTTGGATTTAAGGGGTTTTTTTCTAATTTTCGAGTAATGTGTAGACCAAAGTCTATGCGCAATATAATCCATCAAGTCGGCAATATAATCAATCCTACCGGATTCCTAACTGTGTTTATATGGTTGCCCTATTTATGCGCAGCTGGACGTGAGTCAGCTGAGCTATTGTAAGCCACAAAAATAACCCGGAGAGATACCATGGCCGCTGAAACCGCCGTTGCTACTACAGAAGAGGCGCAACTTGTGCAGTCTCTGATTGCCCGCTCGCGCGCCGCGCAAGCTCAGATTGCCGATTATAGCCAAGAGCAAGTCGACGAACTGATCACCGCTATGGTGTGGTCTGTTGCCCGTCAAGACGTTGCTGAGAAAATTGCTAAGTTCACGGTAGAAGAGACCCAGCTTGGTAACTATGACGGCAAGTTCCTGAAAATATTCAAAAAAACTCGCGCCGCACTGTTCGATATTATCAATGACAAGTCAGTGGGCGTGCTGGAAGAAGACAAAGAACGCAATATCGTTAAAATCGCTAAGCCAGTGGGTGTTATCGGCGCATTAACGCCTTGCACCAACCCAGAAGCGACGCCGGTGATTAAGGCAATCTCTGCCATTAAAGGTCGTAACTCGATTATTGTTGCGCCGCACCCGCGCTCTAAGCTAACCAATAAGATGATCTGCGATTTGATGCGCGGCGCGCTTAAGGCCTGCGGTGCTCCCGAGGATTTGGTTATTTCTATGGACAGCCCGTCGATGGAAGGCACTGCTGAATTGATGAAGCAGTGCGACCGTATTCTGGCTACCGGCGGCGCGCCAATGGTTAAATCTGCATACTCAAGCGGCACCCCAGCACTGGGTGTGGGCGCAGGTAATGCGGTTATCACTGTTGATGACACTGCAGACCTAGACGAAGCAGCTGAAAAAATCCGTATTTCTAAAACCTTGGATCTGGCGGCCTCGTGCTCTTCAGACAACGCGGTTATCGCCTTTGAATCAAACGTCGACGCGCTGCTTGAAAAACTGCAAGCCCAGGGCGGCTATATCTGTAACGCTGAAGAGAAAGCTAAGTTGCAGAGTATCATTTGGGAAGATGGTCACATCGCGGCACGTATCGTTGCTCAGCCCGCTAGCGTTCTGGCTGAAATGTCGGGTATTGACCTGCCCGAAGGCAAGACCTTTTTAATCGTGCCAGAAACTGGCGCCGGCCCAGAGTACCCATTCTCTGGCGAGAAAATGTCTGTTGTTATGGCCTTCTACACCGTGAAAGACATAGATGGCGCCATTGCCATGACCAACGCCATTCAGGCGTATCAGGGGCAAGGTCACTCATGCGGTATTTATTCCTACAGCGATGAGAACATCATGAAGTTTGCTTACGCCACCAAAACCTCGCGGGTTATGGTTAACCAGCCACAGGCGCCGTCTAACAGCGGTAACTTATGGAATGGTATGCGTCAAACCTTCTCACTCGGTTGTGGTTCTTGGGGTAATAACAGCACCAATAACAACATCACTTGGCGTGATCTGATTAACGAAACCTGGGTGTCTAAGCCACTGGCAGTAACCAAAGTGATTCCATCTGACGAAGAACTGTTCGGCAAAGTAATGGACAAGTTCAAGTAAGTTTCGCTTTTAAACGCCGCAGCTTCTGCGGCGTTTTTATTCTTGTTTTGATATCAATCCGTTTTATATCAATTCGTTACATGATAAAGAGAACAACATGGACTTTAACCTTTCTGACGATCAAAAAGCGTTCGCCGAAAGTGCGCGGTCATTTGCCGACGGCGTGTTCAAGCCGAATGCGGCCCAGTGGGACGCAGAGCATATTTTTCCCAAGGATGCCTTAAAACAAGCCGGTGAGCTGGGCTTTATGGGTATGTATACCCCTGAAGACGCCGGCGGCTTGGGTATGAGTCGCCTTGATACCAGTGTCATTGTTGAAGAGTTGGCGCGGGGTTGTACCTCTACAGCTGCATTTTTGACGATTCACAATATGGCGACCAGTATGGTTGGCACCTACGGCAAGCCCGCCTTAATCGAGGAGTGGTGTGGCGATTTGGTGATGGGTGAAAAACTGGCATCTTACTGCCTAACTGAACCCAGCGCCGGTTCCGATGCGGGCAGCCTGCGTAGCACCGCCCGCGCCGATGGCGATAATTATATTGTTAACGGCAGTAAAATGTTTATCTCTGGCGCCGGCTCTACCGACTTGCTGGTGGTGATGTTGCGCACCGGTGGTGACGGCCCTAAAGGCATTAGCGCCTTTGCGATTCCGGCTAATGCCCCAGGCGTGAGCTACGGTAAAAAAGAAGAGAAAATGGGCTGGAATAGCCAGCCAACGCGCACCGTGAGCTTCGAAGACGTGGTGGTTCCGGCGGCGAATATGCTGGGCAGTGAAGGCCAAGGCTTTAAAATTGCCATGAAAGGTTTAGATGGCGGTCGTATTAATATCGCCACCTGCTCGATTGGTACCGCGCAAGCCGCGCTGGAAGCGACCATTGAATACGTGAAAGAGCGTAAACAGTTTGGTCAGGCGATTGCCGACTTTCAAAACACCCAGTTTAAATTGGCTGATATGACCACTGACCTAGTGGCGGCGCGGCAGATGGTGCGTTTGGCGGCATTTAAATTGGATAGCGGCGACCCAGAAGCAAGCACCTATTGCGCGATGGCAAAACGCTTTGCTACCGATGCCTGTTTCACCATTTGCAATGACGCCCTGCAATTGCACGGCGGTTACGGTTACATTAAGGAGTACCCACTAGAACGTCATGTTCGCGACAGTCGCGTGCACCAGATTCTGGAAGGGACCAATGAAATTATGCGGGTCATTATTGGCCGACGTTTATTAATAGATGGCGCCTTGGAGGTGATTAAGTGAGCAACTACAGTCCCACAGAAAAACTAAAAGTAGAGATCATTGACCATACAGCTTTGATTACCATCGACAATCCTGGTGCAAATACTTGGGATGCCGAGTCTTTAAGTGGTATGCGCGAGCTAATCGCCAACTTAAATGCCGACAAAAATATTTACAGCCTTGTGATTACTGGCGCTGGCGAGAAATTTTTCTCAGCCGGTGCAGATTTAAAAATGTTTGCCAGCGGCGACAAAGCGGTTGCTCAAGATATTGGTTTGAAATTTGGCCAAGCCTTTGAAGCATTGGCTGATTTCCGCGGTGTTTCAATTGCGGCGATTAATGGCTTTGCGATGGGTGGCGGTTTGGAATGCGCCTTGGCCTGTGATATCCGCATTGCTGAAGCCCACGCCCAAATGGCTCTGCCAGAAGCGAAAGTAGGCTTGCTGCCCTGCGCTGGTGGTACCCAGCGTTTATCCGCGTTGGTTGGTCCGGGTTGGGCTAAACGTATTATATTGTGCGGCGAGCGTATTAAAGCGGATAAGGCGCTGAGTCTCGGCTTGGTTGAAGAAGTGGTTGAATCCGGCACGGCGAAAGCAGCGGCACTGGCCTTGGCGGCGCAGGTTGCTCAGCAGAGCCCTGTATCTGTCAGCTTCTGTAAAGAGTTGATTCACAAGCCCCGTGAAGCAGTTATGCCACAAGGTTTGTTGTTGGAGCGCGAGCGTTTCATTCAGTTATTCGACACCTTGGATCAAAAAGAAGGCGTGAATGCGTTTCTTGAAAAACGCAGCCCAGAGTGGAAGAACGCGTAATGGAAGCGCATGTAGAAGAAGTTTTGTTTGAAGAGCGCCGCTCGGCAAGTGGTCCAGCGATTGGTGTAATTACGCTGAACGTAGAAAAGACCCTCAATTCACTGACCTTGAATATGGTCGAGCTGATGCTGGTCAAACTGCGCGAATGGCGTGAGCGCAGCGATATTGCCTGTGTTTTTGTCCACGGCGCTGGCCCAAAAGCACTGTGTGCTGGCGGTGATGTGCAGGCCTTGTACAAATCGTCTGTTGAGCAGCGTGGCGGCCCCTGCGAATACGCAGAGGCGTTCTTTGAGCAGGAATACCGCGTTGACTACCTGCTACACCAATTCGACAAGCCGGTCATTGTTTGGGGCCACGGTATTGTTATGGGCGGCGGCATGGGCGTGTTTGCGGCGGGCAGCTATCGAGTTGTCACCGAAAAAACCCGCTTGGCCATGCCCGAGATCACCATTGGCTTATACCCTGATGTTGGTGGCAGCTATTTTTTGAACCGTATGCCTGGCAAGGCGGGTTTGTTCTTGGCCTTAACCGGCGCGTCTTTTAACGCTGCCGACGCGCTGTATCTTGGCTTGGCAGAAGGCTTTATTGAGCATCAGTATGCTGACGAGGTGTTGAGCGCGCTAACTGATGTAGCCTGGTCTACTGGCGTTGCCGACAACCAAGAGCGCGTTTTTGACTTAATGGCGGGCTTTGCTGCCCGCTCAAAAGCAGCATTGCCTGCGGGCAATGTTGAAGTCGCCGCTGCAGAAATTGAGCAGCTGTGTGCTGGTGAAGACGATCTTGCGGTGATTAATAGCATTATTGCGGCGCAATCTGAAAACCCCTGGGTTCAGAAAGCTGCCGCGACCTTGGCGTCAGGCTCACCACTAAGCGCGCGCTTGATTGCCGAGCAAATTCGCCGCTGCAAGGGCTTGAGTTTGAAAGCGGCGTTTCAGGCCGAGGCATTGCTATCAACCACGATTATTCGTCAGCCCGAGTTTGCCGAAGGTGTTCGCGCTTTGTTAATAGACAAAGACAAGAACCCCGCGTGGCAGCACACGTCGCCGGCCGAGGTACCGCAGTCTTTAATCGATCATCATTTTACCGCGCCGTGGCCAGAGAACCCTCTGCACGACCTATAAATGGTATCGATTTTAAGCAGGAAAATTAAAAGCTAAGCAAGGGTTTTGGGGCGGCCTAGGTTGCTCCATTTTTTGATCTTCGGGCGGCCACTGGGTCGTCAGTAATCTAATAAATAGGTGAGGAATATGGCTAAGGTAGCGTTTATTGGTTTAGGAAATATGGGCGGGCCAATGGCCGCCAATCTCGTTAAAGCTGGCCACCAAGTGACGGTTTTTGACTTGGTTGACGCTGCGATGGACGCGGTAGTTGCGCAGGGCGCCAGCAAAGCGGCCACGGCACTAGAGGCCCTCGCTAGCGCCGACACGGTGATCACGATGCTGCCAGCGGGCAAGCATGTTGCGGGCTTATACCTCGGTGACGAAGGTTTAATCGCTAAAGCGAATCCCGGCACCTTGTTTATGGATTGCAGCACCATTGATGCAGAAACTGCCCGTAAAGTGGGCGAGGCAGCGACAGCTAAAGGCTTGCAGATGATCGACGCGCCGGTTTCCGGTGGCGTTAAAGCAGCTCAGGCTGGCACTTTGGCCTTCATGTGTGGCGGTGACGCTGAGGCATTTGCGCGTGGCAAGCAAGTTCTCGAGGGTATGGGTAAAAACATCTTCCTCGCCGGTGATCACGGCGCCGGCCAGATCGCTAAGATCTGCAATAATATGCTCCTCGCCGTGCACATGATTGGTACCGCAGAAGCACTACAGCTGGGTGCAAACAACGGCCTTGACCCCAAGGTTTTGTCAGAGATTATGCTTAATAGCTCTGGCCGGAACTGGTCACTAGAGACTTATAACCCCTATCCAGACGTCATGCCAACCGCTCCCGCGTCGAACGATTATAAGCCAGGCTTTATGGTTCAGTTGATGCTGAAGGATCTTGGCTTGGCAATGGAAAACAGCTTGAGCACCCAGAGCTCTGTGCCAATGGGGGCGCTGGCTCGCAGCTTGTATGCGTCCTTCTCATCGAAAGGTAATGCCCAGCGCGATTTCTCGGCAATATTAGAAATGTTTCAGGCTTAATTAGCCCCAATCATTTTTCCCTTAGTAAGTGCTTTGGCAGTGACCGCTTTGCGGCCACTGCCTTTTTTTATTGTGCCTAGTGTGTTTATTTTTACTGTATATGTGGCAATGTGACGGCAATTCCCTTGTGGAACTGAGCTTGAGGCACACCTTTAGAGACGCACGCTTTGAAAAATACTGAGATCACAGATGTCTAAGAATATGGGCGAAGCCAACAAGTGCCCCGCTATTATTTTGATTGGTATGCCCGGCGCGGGTAAATCGACCATTGGTGCTGGTCTGGCGAACGCGCGCGGGCTACCGCTGGTGGATACCGATCGTTTGATCGAGCAGGAGGCTGGGCATACCTTGCAGGCGCTACTCGATGAGCGCGGTTACCTCGGCTTGCGAAAGCGAGAAGAGCAGGTTTTATTAGCCCATAATTTTACTGGTCAGGTAGTCGCTACCGGCGGCAGCGCGGTGTATAGCGCGCTGGCGATGAGACATTTAAAAGCTTGTGGCCCCTGTGTGTTTTTGGATATTCCGCTGGCAGAAATTGAGCAGCGAGTTCAAAATTTTAATGACCGCGGCATTGCGGGCCCCGTCGGACAGACATTGGCGCAGGTCTATGCCGAGCGCCTACCGCTATATCAGCGCTACGCTGATATCGTGGTTAATGGTAGTGGTTTGAGCGAAGCCGAATTATTGAAGGCAGTGCAGGCTTCGCTTAGCTGAGTGTTGCAGCGGGTTTTGCTTGCACCGGCTATGGAGAGTTAAGCTGTGGGGAGTTAAGCTAGGCGCTGATTTTACTAAGTATTTAATCGTCTGCGTTATTGCTCACCACGATAAAGATAAGGAACTGCCCCAGTAATGCCTGTTAAAGCCTACACATGTATTGAGATTAGCAAGGAAGATCTAAAATTTTCCGGCGCGCATTTCACCATATTCTCCGCCACCGATCGCGAGCGATTACACGGTCATAACTTCAAAGTTAGCCTGTTGTTGACCGCTGATGTCGGTGAGAACGGCATGTGCTTTAGCTATGTAGAGATCAAAACTCGACTGCGCAAGCTTTGCGCCCAGCTCGATGAATACACTTTGCTGCCAGCAGAATCCCCCTATATGCGGGTGCGCAGCGAAGGGCCTCACTATATTGCCGAGTTTAATGGCGAAGAAATCCCATTTTTGATCTCAGATACCCTGTTGTTGCCGGTGCGCAATACCACGGTGGAGGAGTTCGCCCGCTATCTGCTGGAGCTCTTACTCTGCGATGCGCCATTTATTGAAGGCAACGAGATTCGTGAATTAACAATGAAAGTGTCCTCAGGCCCTGGTCAGTGGGGATCAGCGAGCTGGACCCGCGTTTAGCGGCGACTTAGAGAGTATCAAATGAATAAAGTATTGATTGTGAGCGGCGGCAGTCAGGGTATTGGCTATGCCACTGCACAGCGTTTTCAGGCCGAAGGTTACCACATTGTTAATTTGTCTCGGCGCGGCATTGCGCTTGAAGACGCCCAGCAGATCTGTGTTGATATGCAAAATGCAGACTGGCTGAGCAGCTGCGAGGCTGAGCTGCGGGTAATAGCGGGCAAGGCCGATCAGCTGGTGTTATTGCATAATGCTGCCCGTCATGACGGCGATAGCGTTGGCAATTTAGCGGCTGAGAATTTCCGTCAAGTATTACAGGTGAATTTGGTAGCGCCCCAGCAATTAAATGCGCTGCTGATTCCTTTGATGAAGCCAGGCTCTGCGATTCTTTATATGGGTTCAACCCTAAGCGAGAAAGCGGTAGCGGGCTGCGCCTCGTATATTGCCAGCAAGCACGGGGTTATTGGACTGATGCGCGCCACCACCCAAGATTTGATCGGCTCGGGAATTCATAGCGCCTGTATTTGCCCAGGCTTTACCGATACTGGCATGCTGAGGGGCATGCTCGGCGATGACCCTGCGGTGTTAGCCAATATTACCGGTATGGTTAGCTTTGGCCGCTTGATAGATCCCGCCGAAATTGCCGCTACTATTTGGTTCTGCGCGGCTAATCCGGTGATTAACGGCAGTGTTATTCACGCTAATCTCGGTCAAATTGAGCGCTAGATCCGCAATTTAGCGCTCCTTAATATTTTGACGTGATCGCACCGTAGTGGTGCGTCGTCGTGATCATCCTTCTTTACAGCCCCAGCACTGATTCGTATCCGCTGCTAGGGCGGCCTGTACAATTCCCCATTAACACTCTAAAGATCTAAACTTGCCGCGCTGTCTGTTACGCCGCATGCGCGCAGTGCTATGTATCTGCTTTTTTTAGGGGGAAATGGCGGTGGATCTGAGGCTGTTTAAAATTAATTTTTAAATGCGCTTTTAGTCTGGCCGCAATCTTGCTTAACACTTAATGACGACTTTAAAAGAGTAATTTAACCGCGGCGCGGTGAATTATTTTGTTGCTCACTTAGGCATATACCGGCGTTAGATAAGTAGTATCCAAGATGGTGAACTGCGCCAATTCGCACCATGATTTTAGCGTTACTTACATAGTATAAAGTTCAACAGGTGAGCGAATTTTATTTTATATTTATTCCGTAAATTATTGATAATCCAGCTGGATGGTCATCTCGTAACGGAGTACAGTAAAGATGCTTGCACACTTAAAGGGCGGTTAGAAATATCCCTTAGTCGGGGTTTTGGCGCCGCAGCACAGCACAGAAGGAGATTGCAAAGATGGGCATATTAGACAATGTTCGTGAGCAATACCTGAAGGGGCGCGAAGAAGAGATGTCCCTTGAGGCCTATTTAGACCTCTGTCGTCAGGACCCACTTGCTTACGCAACCCCCGCGGAGCGTATGCTGGCCGCCATTGGTGAGCCAGAGTTAATCGATACCCGCAAAGACCCGCGCTTGTCACGTATTTTTTCAAATCGTCTTATCCCGCGTTATCCCGCCTTTGAAGAATTTTACGGTCTTGAAGATGTCATTGCGCAGATTGTGGCGTTCTTTAAACACGCGGCTCAAGGCTTGGAGGAGCGCAAGCAGGTTCTGTATTTACTGGGCCCCGTTGGCGGCGGTAAATCCTCCATCGCAGAAAGATTAAAAAAATTAATGGAAGCGGCGCCAATTTATGCGCTGAAAGGCTCGCCAATTAATGAGTCGCCGCTGGGCTTGTTTGACCCGCTGCGCGATGGCGAACAACTGGAAAAAGAATACGGTATTCCCACGCGCTATCTCACCGGCCTGTCTTCGCCGTGGGCAATTAAACGCCTAGATGAGTACGAAGGTGATTTAACAAAATTCCGCGTGGTACGAATTCAACCTTCGGTCTTGAAACAGATTGCGGTTACAAAAACCGAACCCGGTGACGAGAACAACCAAGATATATCCACCTTGGTCGGTAAGGTAGATATTCGTAAACTTGAAGCTTATGCCCAAGACGATCCCGATGCCTACTCTTATTCCGGTGGTCTGTGTTTAGCCAACCAAGGTCTGCTTGAATTTGTGGAGATGTTCAAAGCGCCCATCAAAATGCTGCACCCGCTGTTAACCGCTACCCAAGAAGGCAATTACAAGGGCACTGAAGGTTTCTCGGCGATCCCTTTTCAAGGGGTGATTTTGGCTCACTCTAATGAGTCGGAATGGCTGACTTTTAGAAACGACAAGCACAACGAGGCGTTCCTTGATCGGGTGTATATCGTTAAGGTCCCCTATTGTTTGCAGGTGTCCGAAGAGGTCAAAATTTACGAGAAATTGATGCGCCACAGTTCCTTGTCTAAGGCGCCATGCGCACCCGGAACGCTGGAAATGTTGGCCCAGTTTACGGTTTTGTCTCGGCTCAAGGAGCCAGAGAATTCCAGTATTTACTCTAAAATGCGGGTCTATGACGGCGAATCCTTAAAAGACACCGATCCAGCTGCTAAATCCTTCCAAGAGTATCGCGATTACGCGGGCATCGACGAGGGCATGACCGGCATGTCGACCCGCTTTGCCTTTAAGGTATTGTCGGCCGTATTTAATTACGACAACGCCGAGATTGCCGCCAACCCCGTACATTTAATGTATGTGCTAGAGCAGCGTATTCTTCGCGAACAATTGCCGGAAGACACCCAGCGCACTTACCTAGAGTTTATCAAGGGCTGGCTCGCAGTGCGCTACGCCGAGTATGTGGGTAAGGAAATTCAAACCGCGTATTTGGAATCGTACTCAGAGTACGGTCAAAATATTTTTGATCGCTACGTGACCTTCGCCGATTATTGGATACAAGACGAAGATTATCGCGACCCAGAAACCGGTGCAATTTTTGATCGCGGCACCTTAAACAGCGAATTGGAAAAAATTGAAAAACCCGCGGGCATTGCCAACCCTAAAGATTTCCGCAACGAAATAGTCAATTTTGTATTGCGGGCCAGAGCGCAAAACGAGGGTCGCAATCCCAGCTGGACTAGCTACGAGAAATTGCGAGAGGTCATTGAGAAAAAAATGTTCTCAAGTACCGAAGAGCTGTTGCCCGTTATTTCCTTCAACGCCAAGGCCTCTGTGGAAGACAAGCAGAAGCACGAGAACTTTGTGACGCGTATGGTTGAGAAGGGCTATACCCCGAAACAGGTCAGACTGTTGTCCGAGTGGTATTTACGGGTTAGAAAATCGGGTTAATACTCTGTCAATGAAAGGGGCGTAATATGTCAATGATCATTGACCGCCGCCTGAATGATCGCAATAAAAACGCCAGCAATCGCCAGCGTTTTATCAGGCGTTACAAGGCGCAGCTGCGCAGATCGGTCGCCGATATTGTCGCCGACCGCTCGATTACCGACATGTCTCGGGGCGGCGAAGTTGGTATTCCGGTTAAAGATATTTCCGAACCAAAGTTTCGCGTTGGTCGCGGTGGCGACCGCGAAATGGTACATCCCGGCAACAAGGAGTTCACTACCGGTGACCGTATCGCCAAGCCGCCTTCTGGTGGCGGTGGTGGTGGCTCTGGCAGTGGCGAAGGTCAGGGCGAGGAAGGTCAAGACAACTTTATGTTCACACTCTCTAAAGAAGAGTTTATGAACTTGTTTTTTGACGATCTTGAACTGCCCCGCTTGGCGCGTAATGTGCTCGGTGATTCAAAGCAGTTTACCTATCGTCGTGCGGGTTACACGCCAAGTGGGGTGCCAGCGAATTTGTCGGTGCCGCGCTCCCTGCAAAACGCCATGGCCAGACGCATCGCCCTGCGCGCACCGTTGAATCGTGAATTAGCCGAATTAAAAGCGGGAGCTGGCACTGCTGAAGATATTGAGGCACTGGAAAAGCGGATTGAGCGAATTCCATTTTTAGACGAATACGATCTGCGTTTTCGTCATCGCGTAAAAGAACCCAAGCCAATTAGCCGTGCAGTGATGTTTTGCTTAATGGACGTGTCGGCGTCGATGTCGGAACAGAAGAAGGACCTGGCCAAGCGCTTTTTCACCTTGCTTTATCTTTTTCTTAGCCGTAAATACGAACACGTCGAGCTGGTCTTTATTCGTCACACCTCCAATGCAGAGGAGGTCGATGAGCAGGCGTTTTTTCACGACCCCCAAACTGGCGGTACCGTGGTGATGTCGGCCTTGAATTTAATGATCGAAATCCTCGAAGATCGTTACTCGCCGAGTCAGTGGAATATCTACGGCGCGCAAGTTTCCGACGGCGATGCCTTCGGCAGTGACCCTCAGCGTAGCGCGATGCGCCTCAGCAAAGATATTCTGCCCCTGTGCAGGTATTTCGCCTACGTCGAAATTCCCGACAGCCCTAGCAGTATTACTCCGCTGGCGGCGGCGTATAGCCAAATTCGTGACGCCACCTTTGCCATGAGTACGGTGATGGATCGCGGGGATGTTTACCCAGTGTTGCGGGAGCTGTTTCAGAGGGAGACTGCATGAGGCCATTGAAAGACAGCGTGTTATCGCGGGGTGGCGACTGGGACTTTGAGCTGTTGCAGCGCTACGATAAAGAAATTGGCATTATCGCCAAAGAGTTTGGCCTAGATACCTACCCCAATCAGATCGAGGTGATTGCCTCGGAACAAATGCTCGACGCCTACGCGTCTGTGGGTTTGCCAATAAGCTACGCGCACTGGAGTTACGGCAAGGAGTTTATTCAAAACGAGGAAGCCTACCGGCGCGGCCAGCGTGGCTTAGCCT
This sequence comes from Zhongshania guokunii, assembly GCF_040892635.1. Lineage (NCBI taxonomy): Bacteria > Pseudomonadati > Pseudomonadota > Gammaproteobacteria > Cellvibrionales > Spongiibacteraceae > Zhongshania > Zhongshania guokunii. Next base: position 77,548 of record NZ_JBFRYA010000006.1, read on the forward strand.
ATGAGCTGGTGATTAACTCCGACCCCTGTATTGCCTATTTAATGGAAGATAACAGCATGCCCATGCAGGCGCTGGTAATTGCCCACGCTTGCTACGGACACAATTCCTTTTTTAAAGGTAATTACTTGTTTAAGCAGTGGACCAGCGCCGACGCCATTGTCGATTACATGGTATTTGCTCGAAAGTATATTTTTGAGTGCGAGCAGCGTTACGGCGAAGAGCGCGTAGAAGAGACCTTGGACGCCTGCCACGCCTTGATGGATCACGGCGTAGACCGCTTTCATCGGCCCTCGCCACTGTCGGCAGAGGATGAGCTCCAGCGCCAGCATGAGCGTGAAGAGCATGCCTGGAAACAGTACGACGATATTTGGCGCACTGTGCCACAAAAGCCCGATGACGGCGCAAGTGCAAAAAAGAAAAAGCGCGTATTCCCTCCGGAGCCCCAGGAAAACCTGCTGTATTTTATTGAAAAATACTCGCCGACACTTGAACCCTGGCAACGTGAAATTGTGCGCATAGTGCGCAAGCTGGCCCAGTATTTTTACCCCCAAGGTTTAACCAAGGTGATGAACGAGGGCTGGGCGACCTTTTGGCACTATACCTTACTCAACAGCATGTATGATCGCGGCTTGGTGGATGACGGCTTTATGTTCGAGATTCTGCAGTCGCACACCAACGTGGTGATGCAGCCTGGTTTTGATCACCCCGGCTATTCAGGCATAAATCCCTACGCTCTTGGTTTTGCAATGATGCGCGATATTCGACGCATTTGTGAGGAGCCAGATGACGAAGACCGCGAATGGTTTCCTGATATTGTTGGCAAGGACTGGCGCGAGGTACTGGATTTTGCCATGCGCAATTACAAAGATGAGTCTTTTATTGCTCAGTATTTATCCCCTAAGTTGATCCGTGAATTTCATTTGTTCGCCATTGCCGACGAGCACAAGGCTGATCATTTGCGGGTGGAGGCTATTCACAATGAAGAAGGCTACCGCGAGGTGCGCCGATTACTCTCCAAACAATACAATCGGGATGTCGTGGTACCCGATATTCAGATTGTTCGCTACGAACACATGGCCGACCGATCCTTGGTATTGCGTTATAACCGCTTGCGTCAGCGACCGCTTACTGACGATGCTGCGGAGGTTTTAAAGCATCTGAGTCGGCTGTGGGGTTTTACCGTTACCATGGAAATTTTCGAGGAGGGTAAGGGAGTCGTAGATAAGATCGAGGTGGCCCCAGCCGGAGCGTAGATGCTCGCTCGGCGAGGGCTGATTTATAAGACCAATTTACCTGCTCAGTTGCCCTCAAATTTTGCGATTGTTTTATTGAGAAAGGCATCTAAAGCGCGCTGATGGTCGGCGGTGTGATGGCACTGAGCTTGGACATCGGCGCATACATCGAGAAAATCCCCTAATTCCTGCCGCTGGGCGGCTTTCATAAGCCGTTTACTTAGTCGTAGTGCCTGCGGTGGCTTGCTGGCGTAAGACGCTGCATATCGCTCTGCGGTCGCCATTAAATCCTCTGCAGCCACGCACTCTAATAATAACCCCATGCTTAAGGCTTCGGCGCTGTCGATTATTCGGCCGCTAAAGGTGAGTTCGGCAGCGCGCTGGTAGCCTACAAGGCGCTGTAAGAACCACGCGCCGCCATCGCCGGGAATAATACCTAGGTTGATGAAGGTTTCACCGAAGCGAGTGTGCTCACAGCCTATGCGCAGATCAGACATGCTGCATAGATCAAAGCCTGCGCCAACTGCTGCGCCGTTAACTGCGGCAATGGTGACTATCTCAGCGCTGTGCATCGCACGCGAAATGCGTTGAATTCCGTTGCGGTAACTCTCGCTGATCTCAGCGGGCGTGCCGCCAAACATACCCTGCTTATCACGCATATCTTTAACGTTGCCGCCGGAGCTAAAGGCTTTACCTGCGCCGGTAATAATGAGACAGGAGATCGCCTTATTGGCATTGGCCCAGTCGAGGGTGGAGCATAGGTCGTCAATCAAGGTAGTGCCGGTCAATGCGTTGCGCAGGTCGTCGCGCTCAAAGCGCAAAATGGCATAGCCGTCTTTAACGGTAAGCGAGGCATCGTTGACTAGTGGTGTTTGAATCATAGTATTTTCCAAATTTAACCCAGTAATAGAGAGTGGTCATTTGATGATTGGCTTTCAGTATAGCAAAAGCGGGTGGGGTACAGAGGGGCAAGAGTTGAGGCTACTGGCGATAAATGTTTCTTGGCCCTGTTTTTGCTTTAACTTTATTGGTGGTCTTTAGGTCAGGTGTTTTCGGCGGATAAAGAGAATATTTTTGTGCATCTTTTTATTTGGTTTTTTACGTATCAAAAATACCTGTGTTACTAAAAGTATCTTGTTTTAGAATAAAAGGTGTAATCATGACCAAAGTATTTACAGACCAGCTTGCGGCCTTGCCCTTGTCTAAAGTGTTTATTAACGCAACTGGGGCTGGGATGTATATCGCCGCGATTGCTCTCGAAGGTCGTTTGCTGAATATCTACGAGGCTGATGACAAACCCTTAACCAGGTCGTCCTTAACTGCCATGCAACAGTGCTTGGCAGCTTGCGGCTGTCCTCCGCAATCTTTCATTATTAAGGTTGGCGCTGGCATCGAGTCGTTGTGTCAATTTGCAGAGCCCGATATGGGCAGGATTGTTCTTGCGATGTGAATATTGGTTACAAAATTGGACGGTGAATGGTTGCGGTCTATTATGGCCGTATCTGCGCTGAAGTGGGGCAGTGTTAAGGCCGTTAATGGCGCTAACCCATGGGAATGCATTGTTTTTTTATTGAAACTTTACGGTGCGAGCGACGGTGTTAACAGTTTAGTTAAAGCTGGGATTAACTAGAGATAGTCGAATTTATTTACATAAATGAAGGATAACTGTCGATACCGTAATCAGGTGATAATCGAGCTGGTCGCGTACTTTATACCAGATTACCTGGCATTACCGCCCCCAATATTGCGATCTCCTGCCCCATAGCTGATGTTAAGTGCCGGTAGGTTAAGATGGCGGCTTATTCTTTCAGCGACGAAACCTCAAGTACCGCGATTACGTACTGTCGATTGCGAAGCTTGAATTCAAAGTGACCGCTTACATTCAATACTAAGTCGAACTGGCGAGGACTCTGTGGCCCGAGTTGCAGCGTGGTGCCGTAGCCGCTGAGTTGTAACTCGTCGGTGATTGTCGCCTGGATGTAGAGCTGCAATTGATCGCCAAGCTGGGCGTGGATGACCGCTGGGCCGGCGCTAAGCCCTGACTCGTCTATGGTCCAGCTAGCTACATGGCTATTCAGGGGCTTTTCAAGGGCAGGCGGCGTTGATCGCAAAAACACAATGGCGTAGATAACAATGACAAAGGCGGTGAGTGAGTAGACCATTTTAGGTTGCGCCATAGCCGTATTCCCTGCTTTATCACGACAGATTGCTGTCGAGTGGGTGTTTGCTGGTGCAGGGGATTAGGTCTGCACCTGCTTGCTATTGTTAGATATAAAGCCGCGCTATGCTAGTATGCAAACTCAATTTTGTTAGTTATAGCTTGTTAAACCGGTCATCTCTTGAGTTCGTTAGGAAAGTCATACCTGTTTAGCGGCCTAGGGGGATTTCAGTCGCTGAATTGGTGGTGGCCTTCGTCGTTGTCTGCACTCAGGGTGCGGTAATAAAGTTGCAGCCTAGGTCGCGTCCATTTTCTGTCAAGTAGGCTGCTGTAATCGGATTTGTGCTAACGGCACCTCCTTACTGCCGTTTTATGCATATTTGCAGTCTGAAAGAAAGCCGGTCAGCTCGATAATTCTACCTACTGCATAAATGCTTAGTGCTGCTTTATGATAAGTACACAACAATTAAATAAAGGGAATATTGCGTGTTTGGAAATCTGCGGGAAATTGTGAAATCATTTAACTTAGGATTTTTAGCGATTGTACTGCTTATTTTTGCTGCCGTTACTATCGTAATGATTCCGGTCTCCGACCACAATGTTCGCAGTAATGAAGAGCGTCAATTACAAAGCCATTTGCGCAATTTAGTCGATGCCCGAAGCAAGGCGTTTATGGCGAGCATGGAGCGCTTAAAACGCGATACCCTGTTTTTGTCCGAAACACCGCCGGTATCCGCTATTATTCGGGCCCATGAAAACGGCGGCGTAGATCCCAAAGCCCAAGATACCACCGCGGAATGGGGTAATCGTCTCCAAGAAATATTCGCTGCTTACCTCGGAACCAACCCCAGTGTTCAACAAGTTCGCTATATTGGTGTTGCCAATAATGGCCAAGAGTTAGTGCGAGTTGACCGAGAAGGTGGGCACATTCTTGTTGTGGATGATTCTCTGCTACAGCAAAAGGCCGACCGTGATTATTTTGTTGAAATTTTGGGCCGGCGGCCGGGCGAAGTCTATGTGTCGCGTATTGATCTCAATCGCGAGCTTGGCGAAATTGAGGAGCCCTATGTTCCCACTTTACGACTGGCAACGTCTGTTACCGATTCCAATGGTGATGTTTTTGGTATGGTCGTTGTTAATGTTAATTTGGTGGATACCTTTAATGTTTTACAGGCAGATTTCGAGGAAGGTGAGCGCCTATATATATTAAATGCACGGGGTGATTTTTTACTACATCCCGACGCTAGTAAAACTTTTGGCTTTGAACTCGGAAAACCCTATCGCTGGGGCGATGAGTTTGCAGGCAGTCTTAGCAACGGAGTTTCGCAAATAAATCGCATTGCAGATGGTGAGTTTTTGCATTCAGCAGTACGCACCATCTATTACGATCAAGAAAATTTTATCAGCCTAGTTATTGCAGCTGATAATAGTGCGGTAGATCAAGTGGTGTTTGACTCCCGTCTGTATAACCTCGGTTTATTGTTTTGTTTGCTGATGTTGACCGTTGCCTTCTTGTATTTGGTTGCAATGAATCTGCGCCGCAAGGCGACACTGCAGGCGCAAAACTCCTCACTTGCCGCGATTGTCGCTGGATCGAATGACGCCATTATCAGTGAAACCTTAGATGGAGTTGTCAATAGTTGGAATCATGCCGCGGAGCAGATGTTTGGTTATAGCACTCAAGAGGCCGTGGGCAAAAAGCTAGGTAGTCTTATTGTACCAGAGGCGCTTGAGGGAGAAGCCTCAAAGCTGCGTCGGCGCGTTTCTAGTGGCGATACCATTCCCAATTTTGAAACCTTGCGTCGGCATTGTGATACTCGGGTGATCGATGTTTCGGTAACGGTGTCGCCGGTAAAGGGCTCAGATGGAAAGATTATTGCTGCTGCCAATATTATTCGGGATATTACCGAAGTGAAGGCGGCTCAGCGCCAATTGCTAGACCTAAATCAGAGTCTTGAGCTGCAAGTTGCGACACGCACCAAAGAGTTAGAGGCAGCTTCGGCATTGCAAGAGGCCATTTTTGAAAACGCCGGTTACGCGATTTTTGCCAATCGGCCTGACGGCATAATTACTCTTTTTAACCCCGCAGCAGAGAAAATGTTGGGCTATTCCGCAGAGGAGCTAGTTAACAAACAGTCTATGCAAATACTGTTTGTTAAAGACGAAATTGAAGCGGCGTTGGGCGAAATGGCAAAGCGCGAAGCTCAGCGTGGCACGAAAAAAATAACACAAGAAGTTAATTTTGAACGGGAGTGGGAATTTGTTCGCAAAGATGGGTCGCGACTTCCAGTACAGCTAAAAAGTAATACGCTTTACGACAAAGATAATAATGTTACTGGTTATATCGGTATAGCGAGAGATTTGACTAACCATAAAAAACAGCAAATAGAACTGGTTGATGCGAAGGCCAAAGCGGAAGAAGCGAGTAAAACCAAGAGCGAATTTTTGGCAAATATGAGCCATGAAATTCGTACTCCAATGAATGCCGTGCTGGGAATGCTGAATTTACTCAAATATACTGACATGACTGAGCGGCAGTTGGATTATGTAGCAAAAGCCAGCGGCGCAGCCGAAGCGCTATTGGGAATTATCAATGATATTTTAGACTTTTCAAAAATTGAAGCGGGAAAATTGTTACTGGATGTTCGCCCCTTTGCAATTGATGAAGTGCTGCGCGATATAGCAGTTATTCTAAGTATGAATGTCAGTGAGAAAAATGTTGAAATTTTATTCAATATAGATTCTTCCGTTCCCAAGTTAATGCTTGGCGATTCTTTACGGATTAAACAAATTCTAATTAACCTCGCCGGCAATGCGGTTAAATTTACCGATCATGGAGAGGTGATGTTGTCGGTGTTTGTGCAGCATGAGCGCGGCCAGCGTTTAGTCTTGGGCTTTAAAGTAAGCGACACTGGCATTGGTATGTCGCCAGAACAGCAAAAACGGGTTTTTGAGTCATTTACCCAAGCAGAGGCGGCAACTACTAGGCGCTTTGGCGGCACTGGCTTGGGCTTGGTTATCTGTCAGCGCCTTATTCGTATGATGGGCGGCGAGCTAGAGGTTGAAAGCGAAGAGGGTAAGGGTAGTATTTTTTCGTTTTCACTTATTGCCGAAAAGGCTAGCGAGGAGCAGCTCGGCGAAGTTAAGCGCCGAGAATTGTCGCCCGAGTTAAAGAATATGCGCATATTGGTGATAGATGACAATGCCAATGCGCGGCAGATTATTGGCAGTATCTGTCAATCATTGGGTTGGGATGTTGAAGAGGCGCCCAGTGGCGAGCTTGGCTTGGCGAAAATTCAAAAGAGTATTACTGAAGAAAATCCCTATGACATCGCGTTTATCGATTGGATGATGCCACGCCTAGATGGTTGGCAGACGGCTAAGGCAATTCGTGAGATTGAGACCGAGCTTCCTCTACCGCGACTGATTATGGTTACCGCCCACGCGAAAGAGGTATTTGCTCAGCGAGTCGACGCTAGTAATGTACCGCTAGATGGCTTTTTGATGAAGCCAGTGACTGCCTCGGATATTTACAATGCCATAGCTCAATCTTTTGCAGATAAGGATTCGCGGCTGCAAGCTGTTACTCAGCAAGGGCAGACCGCGAAGGACGGCTTAGTGGGAATGAGAATACTGCTGGTTGAAGATAATATTACTAATCAGCAGGTAGCACGGGAATTACTGGCGATCGAAGGCGCGGAGGTAGTGGTGGCGGATAATGGGCTGATCGCGCTGGATTGTATTCGCGATGTTACGGCTCCTTTCGATGTGATATTGATGGATTTGCAAATGCCGGTGATGGATGGCTACACCGCGACCAAAGAGATTCGCAATACTTTAAAGCTTAGCGATTTGCCAATAGTGGCGATGACTGCTAACGCCATGCCAGCCGATCGAGCGGCTTGTTTAGCGGCGGGCATGAATGACCATATTGGTAAGCCGTTTGATCTTGGCGAGTTGGTTGTTGTCTTGCAAAAGGTATGTGGTCGCGAGCAAAGCACGGCGACTATCGCTGAGCCTAAAGTGGATATTGTGGCATTGCCGGAACCGCCTGAGGGCTTTTCTTTTAAAGAAGCGCTACTGCGAATGGGTAATAATCGCGCTCTGTACGCCAGTCAAGCGCGGATGTTTGCCAGCCGCCACGATCAGGATGTGAGTAAAATACGTGCTTTACTGCAGAGCGGCAGTCGGCCGGCTGCCGCGAGAGAGCTACATACTCTGCGAGGGGTATCTGCCACCTTGGGCGCTCAGGCTTTGGCGGCTTGTTTGTCGCAAGCTGAAGCCGCGGCCAAGGGCGTCGCTGAACTTGTTGATATTGAGGAGATGTTGGCGACAGCCGACGTTTTGCTGCAGCATGCCTGTATGGTTATGTTAGAGCTTGCCGATGCGCTTGCGCCGCCGACAGTGAGTGGGGAGCCTAGTATTGGCGGCAATGCAGAAGATAAAGACCAAGGCCTTGTCATCGATGCGGAGCTTAGCGCTAAATTGGATGAACTGGCGGCCTTGCTGAAAGACAGCAATATGCGAGCGCTGGACCTGTTTGCGGAATTAAATAGCTTTTTTACGGCCCAAAGTGATGCGGCTGCCGATGTGCAGAACGCAATGGCTGGGCTCGATTTCAGTGGCGCTTATGCCGCGCTTAGTAAGTTGAGGGACGATGCAGAATAAACTCGGATGTTTATATGGTATTACACATAAACAACTCTTGGACCTTGAAAATGACAGATATTAAGGCTTTGTTTTCGTCGGAATGGATGCCTGAGGCATTGATTCCTGCGCGGCCGCGACTACTTATTGTTGATGATCAGCCGGTTAACATCCAAGTTCTTTATCAAATATTTGGTAAAGACAGCGAGGTTTTTATGGCGACCAGTGGCCAGCAGGCGCTGGAAGTTTGCCGGCAAAAGTCACCAGATTTAATCTTGCTAGACGTGGTAATGCCAGAAATGGACGGTATTGAGGTTTGTACGCAACTTAAAGCTGACCCAGAAACTCACAATATCCCTGTGATTTTTGTCACCTCGCAAGATAGCCCTGAGGAGGAAACTAAGGGGCTAGAAGTGGGGGCGGTAGATTTCATCACCAAACCGGTAAATCCGGCGGTAGTTAGAGCGCGGGTGAAAACCCATTTAACGCTTAAAGTTCAGGCGGATGCCCTGCGGACATTAGCCTCGATAGACGGTTTAACGCGTATCCCCAATCGCCGTTTGTTTGATGACCGTTTAGCGGGGGAGTGGCGTGCGTGTCGGCGAGCTAATACTCAATTGTCAATTATCATGATCGATGTTGATCATTTCAAAAAATACAATGATCACTACGGGCATCTAGAGGGCGATACTTGTCTAAAAGAGGTTGCGAATGTTCTACGTGATGCTAATTGGCGTGGCCGGGACTTAGCCGCGCGCTACGGTGGTGAAGAGTTTGTATGCTTGTTGCCAGAAACCGATTTAGATGGCGCGCTAACTAAGGCTGAGAGTTTACGCACTGCGCTTGAAAATTTGGCTCTGCCCCACGCGGCATCCACAAATGCGTCTTGTGTCACCATTAGTGTTGGGGTCGCGACGATTTATCCTAAGGCGGAAGATGGTGTGGCCGCGTTGTTGGGCGCTGCAGATGAGCAATTGTATAAAGCCAAACAGGGCGGCAGAAATCGGGTTGAGGGCTGTGATTTAGGCTGATAAATTGGCGCCGGTGATCTCAGTGGGCCGACCAAAGTAAAAGCCTTGAAAGTAATTTATTCCCATCGCGAGGCAGGCATCGGCCACTTCTTTGGTTTCGATGCCTTCTGCCAATGTTGCAATCCCCATATCTTGAACCATCATATTAAGAGAGCTTAGTAAGCGCTTGTGGCTAGAGTCTTTGGTGGCTACGTTTTTAACAAGACATATATCAAATTTGAGGATGTCGGGAGGGACTTCGGCTAATTCCAGTAGGCGCGTCTGTCCAGCGCCAAAGTCATCATAGGCGAGGCGAATATTTAAGTCGGTTAGTCCTGCGCGAATCCGTTTCATAAGTTTGAGGTCCGTTACCGCAGTTTCATGCACCTCAAAAACGAGATGTAAATCTGGGTAGCAGCGCCGCAGGTGATGTAAGCCTGCAAATAATTTATCTGGGGTTTGGCACTCCTGTGGATGACAGTTAAAAAATAGAGGTGTATTGATGTTGGCGGCGCTGGCCATGGCAAAACTGCGCTGCCGAAATAGTTCACTTAAGGCGAATTCCTTCGACATTTGTTCTGCGATCATAAAGAGTTCAAAGGGGTTCTCATTTAAATTGGGATGGCGACCACGCCCCAGTAATTCGTGACCATACAGATCGCCATGCTGGTCCATAATGCACTGTTGGTAGGTGGTGACGAGCTCGCGGTCTAATAATTCGAGAAACTCTCGCCCGCGAATCGGGTAGTTGTGCGTTAAGGCTTGGTGGTTAATTCGAGTGCGATCGTCTGCGCAGTTATCGTCAAGCTTCGGGGCTTGCTTTAGACAATATTCTACGCCGGCAAAATGAACTACATCACCTTTGTGTAAGGCTGCAGTCTCGCTGACGCGTTGATGGTTAATGAAACTGCCATTAGTGCTGCCAAGGTCGGTGAGCGTTAATGTGTCGTCGACCCACTCAATACGCGCGTGACGTCGCGAAAGTGCCGAGTTATTGATCGTAAAATCGCAATCTGCACTGCGACCAATCGTAATTGGCAAGGTGTGAAGTGTTATCTGCTGAGGGATATCCATGCTTCTGCTGAAGCTTTCTAAATAATAGTGACTATCCATGACACGCTATTTCGCACTCCTGACTCAGCGAACCTGATATTGAGCTGACAGCTAAATATACCGGATCTGCGACTTGAGGTCATTCCCTTATTGCTTCGTTAAATATTGCCGTTTCGCGCCTTACTTGAACTGATTTAATTCACTAATTTTAATTTGATGGCCTACTTAATAACGTACTTAAAACGGGCAGGGGCATTGTACGGTCATTCTCTGCCTAGAAACAGGATGTTCGAAACTTAAACTGTCGGCGTGCAGAAGCAGGCGCTCAGCGAGCGCGTGAGTCTGCGGGCTGCCGTAAAGGTCGCAGCCCAATATTGGGTGACCAAACTCACGGCTGTGAATGCGAAGCTGGTGGGTCCTGCCTGTGCTTGGCGTAAAGGCAACACGAGTGCGGGACGGGTTTTGCAGGTGGTTAATAACTTGATAGCGGCTAGCGGCGTATTTGCCTTCATCGGCACAAATTTTTTGCAGAGGAAAGTTCGCCTTATCTTTGGCAATGGGGGCGACTATTTCCCCCGAGTCATTTGCCACCGTCCCCATCAGTATACTGATATAGGTTTTGGCCACCGTTCGGTTTTGAAATTGCCGGGTGAGCTCGGCGTTCACCACCTTGCTTAGGGCCACGAGCATAATACCTGAGGTGCCAAAATCGAGGCGATGTGCCAATGTTGCTTGGGGGTAGCTCTGCACTAAACGAAAATGCACTGAGTCTTTGTTGAGGGGGTTTTTGCCAGATAGGCTTAATAGCCCGCTGGGCTTGTTGATGAGGAGGATGTGTTCATCCTGAAACAGCAGGCTTATCTGTTCGTGGCAGGCTGGGGCAATGAAGTCATCTCCTGAATTGTTCATCTTGCTTTAACTCGCCGAAGTTTGTGAGCGCTGCTCGAAGCTGAAATACAATTTAAAGGCGCAGTATACCGAATCTATCCCTAATCACCGTATTTTGTGTGGCACTGAGGAACTAAGCTTTTATCGCGAACAAAAGCTGTTAATTGTGGCGTTGTAAACGCATAGCTAAATTTGCGTAGGGCTTGATATGATGGCGAAGGCATCGGCGAAAGTTGGAGTAAGGCTTTACAGCCTACTTTGGAGTTGCAGCAAAGGTGTCATTTACAAGGATTTTAGACGTGTATCGGGTCATTTTACGGGGATGTTGTTATGAATAAAAAAATGGGTCTAGCGAGTGTGGTGCTGGCGGCGGCAATGCCGCTGGCAAGTATGGCAGAGCCTGGAACAATCTACGTAAGCGGTCAGTTTGGTAAGACTAGTTACGATTTGGGTAGTAGCTCGCCCAATGTCGATGACGAAGACAATGGCTATAGCATGGGTATTGGCGTGCGGATGGGGCCAAATGTGTCGGTAGAGGGGGGGTATGTTGATTTGGGTGAGGTGTCCGGTAGCAATGACTCAGTAGAGACTGGCGGCGCGTTTGCCGGTTTGGGCCTGTTTATTCCGCTGCAGCCCGGTTTTGAATTAACTGGCCGAGTCGGTTTAATTGCATGGGATCGCGACACTAAAATAAGCATTGGCGGCGTATCGAGCAGCGAAAGTGAAGATGGCACTGACCTTTACTACGGTATTGGCGCTGCGTTCCAAGTCAGCCGTGAACTGCACTTAACTGTTGGTTTTGACCGCTACGATATCGACGATACCGATGTAGATATGCTGTCTTTGGGCGCTAAATTCTATTTTGCCCTGTAATAACGTTTAATAGGCGCGATAAGAAAAGCAGCGGCTACGCTGAGCTGCTTTTCTTTCGTTCTCACCCCTCTTAGCTCAGGCGCGCAGCTTGTTGCAGGGTCCCCGGTGCGCATCTTAAGTAGGATGCATCGGCCAATTCAGCGCTATTACCCCAAAAATATACTATGCTCGAGATATTCACCTAGGATTGGCGCTATCTCGTCTTATTGTGGTGGCATGCTGATTGTTATTTATTTCTTTATTTTTCAATGACTAAGCTACGTAATGAGCTTGCTGTCGGTCGGTAAGTACATCCCCCAGTTACTGCTGTGCTTTTAAGCCGTTTACACTAGCTTATGAAATAATAAGTCTCTGCTTATCAGGAGATAGAATGAAGGGTCAGGATGCAGTAAATGATTTACTGTCGCGTACTAAGGCTATTGTTGAAACGATCGTTGATGGTGTGATTACCATCAGTGATCGGGGTTTAATTGAAACGGTTAACCCAGCTGCAGAAAACATATTTGGCTACCGCTTAGATGAGCTGTCTGGTCGAAATGTCTCTATGTTAATGCCAAACCCCTACCGCAAAGAGCATGATGGCTATCTTAATAATTACCTTAATACCGGTGAGAAGAAAATTATTGGTATTGGTCGCGAAGTAACTGGTCTGCGCAAAGACGGTACGACCTTTCCATTAGAACTGGCTATTAGTGAAATGGAAGTTAACGGCCAGCGTATGTTTACCGGTATTGTGCGGGATATTTCCCAGCGTAAAGTGACCGAAGACAAATTGCGTGAACTGTTTTCACGCACTAAGGCGATTCTAGACACCATTGTTGATGGCGTGATTACCATCAGTGATCGGGGCAGGATAGAAACAGTTAACCCCGCTGCCGAAAAGATTTTTGGTTATCGTTTAGAAGAGCTTAGTGGCCGTAATGTATCGATGCTTATGCCCGCGCCGTACCAGCATGAACACGATCAATATTTAGCAAATTATTTGGATACCGGAGAAAAGAAAATCATTGGTATCGGCCGTGAAGTTACTGGCCGACGCAAAGATGGTTCGACCTTTCCGTTGGAATTGGCGATTAGCGAAATGGAAGTCAATGGCCAGCGCATGTTTACTGGTATTGTCCGCGATATTTCTGAGCGCAAGGAGACCGAAGAGAAGCTGCGCGAAGCAATGCGCCGCGTGCATGAACAGCGAATTAAAGACGAGTTTATCGCCACGGTGAGTCATGAGCTGCGCACCCCGCTGACGTCGATTAAGGCCTCCTTGGAATTGATTATTGGGCATGCAGTTGCGGAGGGCTCGGATCAGGAAAAGATGCTGATTAGCATCGCTCATAAAAACAGCGACCGCTTGTTACTGCTGATAAATGATATTCTGGATATATCAAAGATCGAATCTGAAAAAATGAAGTTAAACCTGAGGCGAGTATCGGTACGCTCCTTTTTGGAAACCGCTATATCGGATAATCAGGCCTATGCTGAAAAGCATCATGTAAAGTATAGCTTGCTTAGCTGTCCTAAAAGCCTACATATCCATGTGGACCCTGATCGGTTGATGCAAGTAATGAGTAATTTAATGTCGAATGCTGCTAAATTTTCTCATCAGGACTCGCTAATCGAGGTAGAGGCAGGGCAAAGGGGGGATAATGTTCGTATTACGGTACGTGATAAGGGGCCGGGGATTCCCTTAGACTTTCAGAGTAGGGTGTTTGAAAAGTTTACGCAGGCAGATACCTCGGATAAACGGCAGATGAGCGGCACCGGCTTGGGGCTCCATATTTCAAAATCGATTGTTGAGCGGCATCATGGCGAACTCTCCTTTAAGTCGGTCATCGGCGAGGGCACTGAGTTCTATATTGATCTTAAACAGCAATTGCAACGACAGGGAAACCAGTGATGAATAGCGTAGCGGCACTGGAAAAAATCTTATATATCGAGGACGAACCAGATATTCGCCTAGTCGCTGAAATTGCTCTGCGTCAGGTTGGGCAATTAGATGTTGTTACCTGTGCGAGCGGCGAAGAGGGCTTGGCGGTAATTCATGAGGTCATGCCCCAGTTGATTATTTTGGACGTCATGATGCCTGGTATGGATGGGCCACAAATCCTCAGCAAGCTCCGAGCAATGCCGGAATTTATGCTGACGCCAGTGATTTTTATTACCGCTAAGGTCCAGCCCGACGAAGTTGAACAATTTAAGCAGCTCGGCGCAGTCGATGTGATTACCAAGCCGTTTAATCCTATGACCTTGGCGCAGGACGTGCGCGCCATATGGGCGACGTGTCATGAATAAAGACGAGTCTAGTGGGAGCGCTAGCGTGGATTCACAATTACTTGAACTTCAAAAGGAGTATGTTGCTAGTTTGCCAGCACGCCTTGTGCCGGTTATGGCAAGTTGGCAGTGCTGTGTCGATAGTAATTATGCCGCAGATTTGCTGCAAGAGGTCTACCGCGCTGTGCACGCGATTGCAGGTACCTCAAGCATGCTCAACGTCACGCCCGTTAATGAGTTAAGTAACAAGGCCCAGGAGTTAATACACGGACTGATGGCGGCCGACGATATGGATGCGGAGCGCTTGCTTGACCTCGGTAAAACCCTAAAAACACTGGAATCGGTAATACTGGCTGGCAAGGTTAAGGCGCCACCTATCAATTTACACGGCTAATTAGGCCGCTCGCCCATCACTAAATCTACTTTATGTTAAGCCCCGTATAAAACTTTGTTAGTGCGTCTTTAGTTGGCGCTTCGTTAACTTAGTTTCGATGGGAATATACGCATGAATTATTTTAGCTTAAAAGCAGGGCTCGTAATTTTGGCGGCCATGTTACTGAACAGCCACATTGTATTTGCCGCAGGCGCCGAAGCTAAAAAGACTTTATTTGTTGTCCAAGACTCCCAGTTTAGCGTAACCGGCAGTGATGAGCAGCTCAGTCAATCGGTAATTCAGCAATTGCAAAGCGATGCCAAATTGGCTGGTTATGTTCAAGTCAGTAACCGCAATGGTGCAATCAGTATTTCGGGGACGGTAGCGTCGGTGTCGATGATTTATCGCATAGTGGAGATCACCAAGGACTTGCCGGGCGTGCAAAGAGTGGATGTGAGTCAGCTCGATACCTGAGTGTTCAGTACACTTATGCCGTGAGGGTGTTGTGGTATTGATATGAATATAAGCGTGTTTTGCAGAGTATAGAGCTGAAGGCTGGGTGTGGTACAGGGTGGTGAACAAGCGGGGAGGTGTTCTTCCCCGCTTGCTGAATCGCCGTAATTAATACTGAGATTCTGGCATGGCAATAACGATGCCATCCATTTCGTCAGTGATAATAACCTGACAGCTCAAACGGCTAGTTTCTTGAGGCTCAAGCACGCAATCGAGCATGTCGGTTTCGGTGCTGTCGGCTGGACTTACTTTCGCTACCCAAGCTGGATCGATATAGCAATGGCAGGTCGCGCAGCTACAACAGCCGCCACATTCGCCCAAGATGCCGTCTATACCGTTGTCGACAGCGGCTTGCATAATACTGGTGCCAGTTTCGGCGTGGACTTCTTGGGTACTTCCGTCATGTGACTTATAAATAATTAAAGGCATGTTATTTCTTCTCGTATTTCGTATTAGTTAAAAGCGTCTTTGATTTCAATGGATTCGTCAGCGAGCTTCAATGGGTCTGCAGATTGGCCTGCAGTTAAAGCGCGCTTGCTCATCATGAACTCTTTCGGGCGATTGATTGCATCTACTGCAATCAAGTTACCCTCGCTGAAGTAGAACGCGGCAAAGCTGCGACCTTGCTCGCTATCACCGCGAATGACTACTTGATCAAAGCCTTGGGACAGACCTGCAATTTGCAGCTTTAGATCGTACTGATCTGACCAGAACCACGGCAGGGCACGGTAAACTTCCGGTTTGCCGCAAATAGCCTTGGCGGCTATTTTAGCTTGATCGGTGGCATTTTGTACTGATTCTAAACGCAGTTGACGTTTGTAAATTGGGTTGTAATGGTTGCTACAGTCACCGGCGGCAAAAATGTCACTGTCGTTGGTGGTTGCGAACTCATCAACCACAATACCGTTGTCGATAGTGAGGTCGGCGGCTTCTGCGAGTTCGACATTGGGTAGCACGCCAACGCCGATAATAACCAAGTCGGCCGGAATAGTGCTGCCATCGGCTAGGCGTACGCCTTCAACGTGTTGTTCGCCAGTAATGGCGTCAACACCAGCTTCGGTGCGAATATCGACACCTTCCTCGGTGTGGATTCGGGTGTAAAACGCCGATACTTCCGGTGCGGTTACGCGCTGTAAAACCCGCGACATGGCTTCGATAACGGTAACGTTCATGCCAATTTTGCGCAGTGATGCGGCGGTTTCAAGGCCGATATAGCCGCCGCCGATAATGACCGCTGATTTCCCAGGGCCAGTAAATTTGTGGGTTTGCTTAACATCGTTGAGGTCGCGCATATAAAATACCCCAGCCAGCTCGCTGCCAACAAAGGGGATTTTGCGCACGCGGGCACCGGTGGTGAGCACGAGTTTGGTATAGGGAATCTCAGCATCATCTTCGAGAATGATCTTTTTAGCGTCGCGATCAATGCGAGAAACTCGACTACCTAGCAGCAGGTCCACCTTGTTTTTGGTGTAGAAGTCGGCCGCGCGAATAAGTAGGTCCTCTTCGGTCTTTTCGCCGACAAAAAATGCTTTAGAGAGTGGTGGGCGGTGGTAGGGTAGGTAGGGCTCATCACCGACGATGGATATTTTTCCTTCCCAGCCTTCTTGGCGCAGGCTTGACACCAGTTGGGCGGCAGCATGACTGGCGCCGATTACAATGCAATGTTCACTCATATCTGTTTTCCAGGAGGTTCTTTTTTTTAATGTCATGTCAGCAGCATGACGCCTATTTTTTTTATCAGTCTGTTCGCCTCGGCAGTTGCATGATCAGGGCGAGTAAAACCGGAGCTGTATTGTCGGCGATTTTGCAGGCAATTGCATAGGCTTGGCGTATTAAATCGAGTTCAGTTTACAAATTTTTGACTGTCTTGATATTGTAAACAGGAAACGAAGCTAATTTTGCTGGGTTTGGCACCATTGTCGTGCATGGAAACCGCGTCAGCGGTGATAACAAGCCTCCTTTTTTGTTATCACCCTGTAACCAATTTTGCTTATTTGCCTTCGAATTTCGCTGCGCGTTTTTCTACAAAAGCCGCGACACCCTCGTCAAAATCGGTGGTTTGCCCGGCAATTTTTTGCAGTTCACGTTCACATTGGAGGCTGCTTTCCCAATCGGCATCCACTGCGGTCCACACTGCTTTGCGGATCAGGCTCAGCGCGATGGTCGGGCCTTTTGCAAAAGCGAGGGCCAGGTTAAAGGCTTCCTGCTCTAAGTCGGCGTCGGCGACGACGCGATTGATTAAACCCCATTCCAGCGCTTTTTCGGCTTTAAGCCGCTCGCCGGTTAGCATCAGTTCCATGGTGCGTACGCGGCCAATAGTGCGGCTTAAAAGGTGGGTGGCGCCGCCGTCGGGGACGAGTCCAATTTTAGAGAAAATCTGAATGAAGGCGGCGTTCTCGCTGGCAACCACCATGTCGCCGGCCAGCGCGAGGGACGCGCCAAAGCCTGCTGCACTGCCGCGCACGGCGGTGATCCAGGGAATTGGCAGGTTTTTCAATTTGAGCATAATTGGGTTTAGGTGACTTTCTAATACCAGCCCGATATCCCGCTCGCTGCGATTTTCCGGCGTTGGCGCAAGTGGGTTGCTGGGGTCTAGCGAAGCACCGGAGCAGAAGCCGCGGCCCGCGCCGCTAATGATAAGTGCGCGCGCATTATTGGCAATATGATCAATGGCAGTGTTTATCTCCTTCACCATGATTGGGGTGAGGGCATTGAGTGTTGCCGGTACATTTAGGGTGAGTATGCCGACCGACTCGCGGATCTCGACTGTTATTTCCTGAAAATTCATCTTTTATCCTTTAGCAATATCGTCATGGCGGCTTAGATCGCTCAGTAGTGCTGGCCCAGCCTTAAATGCCCCTAGTGTGGAGCAGACCGGTATTTTGCATGTCTTGGGCCTTGTGTGCCATCTATCGGCACTATAAAGACAGTTTTGGAGTTCGATTTTCCTGCTCTGCGGCCTCACGCGTTGGTTGTTAGCACTGCTTAGGTTAAGGCTTTGTGGCATTATAGTGCAGATTATTTGCCTGATAGCAGAGACCTTCACGGATGGAATCCTTTGGCCCAACCTCACACAGTTATTTCTCCCAGCGTTTGCGCATGCACTATGTCGACTGGGGCAACCCTGATGCGCCGCCCCTAATTTTATTGCACGGCGGGCGGGATCACTGCCGCAACTGGGACTGGGTGGCAGAGCATTTGCGAAAGGATTGGCACGTTATTGCCCCAGATTTACGCGGTCATGGTGACAGCGCTTGGTCGCCAGATGGCTATTACAGTCACGACGCTTACTTATGTGACCTAGATCAGCTCATCCAGCAAAAAAATCTTGGTCCAGCGACGATTATTGCGCACTCAATGGGGGGCACGGTCGCGGTGCGCTACGCGGCAGTGTATCCAGAAAAGGTAAAAAAACTGGTGTTGATCGAAGGCGTTGGTTTAGCGCCAGAGACTGTCGATGCGCAGCACAATATGCCTTTTGTCGAAAAAATGCGCGATTGGATAGCTTATCGTCACGGCTTGGCGGCGCGCACGCCGCGTCGTTACGCGTGTTTAGCTGACGCAATTCAGCGCATGCACAATGAGAACAAGCATCTTAGTGCCGAGCAGGCGCGGCATTTGACCATTCACGGTATTTCGCAGAACGAGGATGGTACTTATAGCTGGAAATTTGATAATTACAGCCGCCGCCTCAGTCCAATGGATATTGGTGAGGAGCAGTTGCGGGCTCTAATTGCCGAGGTTAAATGCCCGACCTTATTGGCTTGGGGCACGGAGACCTTTATGTCTGATCCTGTTGAAAATGGGCGCTTCGCGCACTTTCAAGATGCCCGTATTATCTATTATCAAGATGCTGGCCACTGGTTACACCACGATCAATTAGATGCCTTTATCGCGGATGTAAATGCGTTTATATAGTCTAGTGAGCCAAGCTCGTTGCATCGCACTGTCCTCAAACGAGTAACCAAGCCACCTTTATGCTTACCAAAGAACAGCAGCGCGTCACTCGCCATCGCCGCGGCCACGCCCGCGTTACCGCGGTGGCGGGCGCCGGTAAAACCACCACGATGGTGCGCTATGTATTAGAGCGCTTGCGCGATGGCATGGATCCGCGGCTGATTCGGGTGGTGATGTTTAACAAAGCCGCGCAAGAAGATTTTAGTCGTAAGTTGCGCGAGGCCGCCGGCGCCAATACCGCGCTGCCGCCGGTGCGCACTTTTCACGCCATGGGCCGAAATTTGGCCATGTCTCTAGCGAAAGAGGGACATTTGCCGGCGTTTGATCCCTCGCCACTTGGCGAAGCGCAGGCGCGCTTGGAAATGCTCAAGGCCCTGCAGGCCTCCGCGGGAACCAGCGTCCAGCGCAGCGCAATATACGACGAACAGCAGCAATGGCTAGACACCTTCGCAGGCTTTGTCGACTTGGCCAAGTCGACACTGGCGGAGCCAGAATCAAGCTTTATTGAAGGGGGCTATCCAGAGCAATATCAGCTTTTCATCGAGGCCTTTGCCCGGTTTGAGCAGTGGCGCAAACGGGCGGCGCGGGTCAGCTTTGCCGATTTTTTGTATGACCCCTGCCGAGTGATTGCCGCCGATCCCGAGTTGGCCGAGTTCTTAGCCAATCGGGTTGAATTGTTCGTTGTTGATGAGTTTCAAGATATCAATGACATCCAGTTTTTTATGCTTAAAACCTTGGCCGGTGAGCGCGCTCGGCTGCAGGTGGTTGGTGACGCGGATCAGTGTATTTACGAGTTTCGCGGCGCCAAACCCGAGTACATGCTCAATTATTTTGGCGACAGCTATCCCCATCAACACTATGAAATGTCGCGCACCTTTCGCTACGGCCACCAGTTAGCCCTAGCGGCTGCGCAGTTAATCAGCCACAACCAGCGGCGCGACCCCGTGTTGTGTATCAGTGCGGCGTCGGCAGCGCCCACCCATGTTGAGCTCTGCTTGCAATCCGCAGATGGCGCCGTCTTTGCGCAGGCCTGCGAGGCCGAGCGCGCGGCGGGTCATCGCTATAGCGATATGGTATTTTTGTGCCGTACTTGGGCGCAGGCGGCGCCGGTCGAGCTGGCCCTGCTTAAGCGGGGTATTCCCAATCGCGTGATGGGCGGCAGTCGAGTGCTCGAGCGCGGCGAAGTCAAAGTCTTAGTTACCTTAATCCGCTTAATGACGGGGCAGTTTTCGGACCTGGCGGCGGAGCCTGGCGCTGCTGTTGATGACGGTGACACACCTAGCCGCCTGCTGTTTGATTTACTGAAGTTCTGCGAGTTAAAAATTCGTCACGAGGTGTTGCGCGGATATGCGGAGCGCATTGCCGAGTTTGGCTTTACGGCCTTGCAGCGCTCCGAAGACAGCTTGTCGATTTATCAGGAAAAACGTCTGCAGCGCCTTGGTGAGGTGCTGAGCGATTTACAGGACGAGCATTTGGTTGGCCGCGGATTAAATCGCTTCATCGCTCAGCTCGACCTACTGACCTTAATGCGCGACAACGCGCTGAGCCAAGAAGACGGTGAAAACCGCGCGGCTACGGTGACGGCGTTTATTGAATTTGTGGCCCTACAAAAGGATCAAAGCCCAGCTGGGGTGCTGGGGATGTTGGCGGCGCTGAGTAATCACGGTGGGGCTGAAACCGCTGAGATTTTGCCGAGCGGACTCGCGAATATTGACGCAGTAACCATAACCACCATGCATCGCAGCAAGGGACTGGAGTGGCCGGTGGTGATGCTGCCGGGTTTAAGCGCCCATTACATGCCTTATCAGGCCGGTAATCGTCGCCGCCAGGAGCGCGACCAGATCGAGGCGGAGCGGCGCTTGATGTATGTTGCGATGACTCGCGCTATAGATGCCTTGTATTTATTCGCACCGGGCCTTGATGTTAAAAATGGCTGGTCAACCGAGCAACGGCCAGAATTACACCAATTGCCGAGCCCTTTTTTAGCAGAAATGAATTTGATCTTGGCGCAGCGGGTCGCGGAGCAGCTGCACGATGCCAAGAGCTCCTTTGACCTTGTTAAAGGCGGGGGCGCCAATGTAGCCGAACGCTATTTAGATGCTGTGGTCCCCGATTGGCAGTCGTCGAGCGCAGCTGTGGATATGAGCACCGGTACGCTTGGCACCGCTCGATTATTGCTGGGCACTTGGTGTAAACACGCTAGTTACGGCGATGGTCGCATTATTGAGCTTGATGAACAGGGCGTGTGTATACAATTTGGCAGTCAGCGTCGTTTCTTTCCGCACTTGCTTGCGCAACGTTTGCTGCAGCCAGTGCTGGCGCCAGAGTCTAAGTCGGTGAGTGATGGTTTGGCCGCGCGCGCGTATCGGGTGGGCGATATTCTGGAGCACCGTAAGTTTGGTCGCGGCGCTGTGCTGGCTGTCGATCAGCGCAATATTCAGCTGAAATTTAGCTCAGGGATGAAAACTTTCCGCTTGGCCTTATTCGAGGCAGATTACTTACATTGATTTTAATGCTGATACCGTCGCAACCATTTTGTCTGCTTGAGATGATGAGTTTTGATGGGTAGCTGAACCTCCCCGTGGGCCTACGGTCAGAAAGAGGTGCGGCAGCTTTGCGCACCTTCATTCTCGGAGGTGGATATGAGTATAAAATTGATTAGGTTTGGCGCCACACTATGCGTGCTGGCAAGTATTGTTGCGTGTTCTACCGTGAAGGAAGAGCGTGGCCTAGATGAGCGTTTAGCGGAGTCTGGTTATCGGCCGGGCGAGAGCGTCGATCGTATTAGCTCCTACCGAATTAGCGATTGGACCTACCTCGATGATCGCCATTTGATTTTTAGCAATGGAATTTCTGAACACTATATTTAGTGAGCTTAAATCGACCCTGTGCGGATTTGCGCGGCTCGCAAGAATTGGCATTTAAAACGCGGACTAATAGTCTGACTCGCTTTGATGATGTGCTGGTACCTAGCGACGGTTTACCGGTGCACTGCGGTATCGAGGCGATCTCGAAGGTGTACCGCAGCCAATAAGCGGCTATATCGAATTTGCGTTTAGTCCAACGCAATATCGGTAAAGGTGTCTAAGCACTGGTGGCGGGGGTGCTGGAGCATATCGCCCTCGCGCTGCAACCACGCGGTGTGCATGCCTGCTTCGGCGGCGGCATCCAGTTCTTCGACGATATCCGACAGAAATAAAATCTCTTCTGCGGGCAGGTCTAGGGCTTGCTGGATTTTCTGATAGGAGTTCGCTTCGCGCTTTGGCCCAGTTACCGTATCGAAATAGCCTTGGAATAAAGTTGTTAAATCCCCGCCCTCGTTAAAGCCGAAGAATAATTTTTGGGCGTAGACTGACCCTGAAGAATAGACATAAAGGGCTAAGCCCTGTTGATGCCATTTGTGTAGAGTGGCTAAGGCATCGGGGTAAATATGTGCTTTGTAATCGCCATTACGGTAGCCCTGCTCCCACACCAAGCCCTGTAGTGCTTTCAGTGGTGTGACTTTTTGGTCGCTGGCAATCCATTGCAGGAGCTGGGTAATTAAGGCTTCAGTATCGTCAGTGGCGAGCTTGGAGATGCGGGCGACTTCTTGTAAAGCGTCATCCACTGCAGGGATTGAGCGATTTTCCCGAATAAAGGTCGGTAGGTGCTTTGCGGCATACGGAAATAACACTTCGTGAACAAAATGAATTGAGCTGGTGGTGCCTTCAATATCGGTAACAATGGCCTTAATCACAATAGCTCCTCAGTTTACTGGCTGGCGGCAATACGGGATTCAATGCGCGAATAGTGCTCGGCAATGTCGCTGCCAGTGTAGTTGGCCACCCAGCCGTCGGGGTTGTTAAAAAACCGAATCGCAACAAGGTCGGGCTCGGGGCCTAAATCAAACCAATGTTGGGTGTTAGCGGGCACGCTCAATAAGTCGCCTTTTTCGCACAGTATTTCAAAAACCTGATCGCCAAGGTGCAGGGCAAATAAACCTTGGCCCTGCACAAAGAAACGTACCTCGTCTTCGCTGTGGGTATGTTCGGCCAAAAACTTTTGGCGGAGCGCGTCTTTTTGGGGGTTGTGGCGGTCAATGCTAATTACGTCGACACTCTGGTAACCCTGCTCATTAATAAGCCGCTGAACGTCGCTGGCGTAGGCCTTCAATACGCGTTCTTGGCTGTCGCCAGCCTGAATGTCGTCGCGGGTTTGCCATTGTTCAAAGCGAATACCGGCAGCGGCGAGTTCGGTCGTGATGGTGGCGGGGTCATTAGTTTGGGTGCGCGGTTGTTGGCTGTTGCTATCTGAGTAAACAGTGAGAGTGCTCATGGTGGCTCCTAGCGGCTGAGGCGCAATTGTTCGAGTTCGCATTGTAAAAGAAAGTCGAGGGCTTCGAGCTTGCGCAGGCAGGTGTCCAGATCGCTGCCCCAGCAATACACGCCGTGCCCGCGAATTAAATAGCCAGGGCAATTGGGGTGCTCGGCGAGATAGCTGTCTGCCTTGGCAGCCAGGGAGTCGATTTCTTGGGTATTGGCAAATATGGGGATGGTCACGCTGGTGGCGTGGGTATCGATGCCGGTAAAGGCTTTTAATAGTTCGTAATCGCTGAGCTTGAGCAGTGATTTACCTGCCATCGCCATCGATAAAACTGTTGCGGCGGGGGAGTGGCAGTGCAGTACTGCGCCAATCTCTGGGAAGCGGGCGTACAGCTGGGTGTGCAGGGCGGTTTCTGCCGAGGGCTTGCCGCTGCTAATTGGCTGGGCATTGAGGTCGACAGCGATGAAATCGGTGGGGCTAAGTCGGCCCTTGTGCTTGCCCGAGGCGGTGACGATGGCCGAGTCTGCATCTAACCGACAGGAGAAATTACCGCTGGTCGCCGGTACCCAACCGCGCTGGTAAAGGTCTTCGCCAGCGGCGGCCAAAGCGACGGCCTGGTGATAGAAAAGTTTGCTGTCGATCATAGCTTGCCTACCTTTACTGTTGCGCCGCCGCTTGCAAATGGGCCAGTACTTTGGCGCGGTCGGGTTGATGAATAATGCCGTGTTCGGTAACGATAGCATCGATTAAATCGGCTGGCGTTACGTCAAAAGCGGGATTGGCAATTGCCACATTTTCTGGCGCGATGCGCTGGCCAAAACTGTGACTGATCTCTTCGCTGGGCCGCTGTTCAATGGGGATTTGCGGGCCGTCTATGGTCGCGTCGAAGGTGCTGGTGGGCGCGGCAACCATCACTTTTACGCCGTGGTATTTGGCGATGATGGCTAAATTATAGGTGCCGATTTTATTGGCAGCGTCGCCATTGGCGGCCACTCGGTCGGCGCCGACAATTATCCAGCTGGGGCGCTGCTCGCGCATTAGGTGAGCGGCTGCACCTTCAATTGCCAAGGTTACCGGAATGCCGTCGCTCATCAACTCCCAGCTAGTGAGTCGTGCGCCCTGCAGCCACGGCCGGGTTTCGCCGGCAATAACGCCGCGAATATGGCCGTCGCGATGGGCCGAGCGAATCACACCCAGCGCAGTGCCATAGCCGCCGGTGGCGAGCGCGCCCGCGTTGCAGTGGGTGTACACAATGCTGTTTGCAGGAATTAAACTGGCGCCAAAATCGCCAATGCGCTGATTAATTTCGATGTCTTCGGCGTGAATCTGCTCGGCTAATTGGCATAGCGCGGTGACTAAATCGCGGCTGCCATGCTCTTCAATGGCGCGGTCACAGCGTTCTAAGGCCCAAAATAAATTAACCGCGGTGGGGCGGGAATCGGCGAGGGCCGCGCGCGCAGGCTGTAAAGCCTGCTTCCAGTCGGCGGCATTTGCCATGGGTTTATTTGCAAACTGCTGGGCAGCTAAGGCCATGCCGTAAGCGGCGGCAATGCCAATGGCTGGGGCGCCGCGAACCACCATGCTGCGAATGGCGTCGGCTACAGCCAGCGGCTCGCTATACGAGATATAGTCGATGCGATTGGGTAAAATGCGTTGATCGAGCAAGGCTAATTGATTTGCCGACCATTTAATTGCGCTGGGGCTTGTCACTTGGTGCCTCCGTTTTTCGGGGCGGCAATTATAAGGCAGAGCCGGCCGCGCTCCTAGGCGTTTGGCGCTGTGGATGTCAGAATGGCGGCTTAATGGGCAAATAATACACGGCGGAGACAGTAATGGCGGAATACGGAGTTTGGCTACTTGCGGCTAGTCTAGTGGTTTTGGTGCTGGCAGCAGTGGCAATCCGCCTGTTATGGCGTTTGCGTGAGCAGACCCAGCGCGAAAACAGGGAGCGCGCCGAGTATGAACGCGGTGCTGCGGAGCAGGGCCTTGAAGCGCGGCAGGGTATTTCGATTCTGGCTCGAAGCTACGTGGGCGGTCAGCTTGGTGCCAGCGAACTGGCATTGCGGGTTGCCGTTTTGGCAGAGACAGCGCAAGTCGAAGCAGCATTTGCTGACGATATCGCAGTTTTTACCGAAATGGCCGCGGCGCTGGCACATATCCCAACACATCGCGATTGGAAGGCTCTTAGCAGCGAGCAGCGGGCGACTTATAGTGCTGAGATGGCGCTACTAGAAGCAAGTTATAGCGACAAGATACACACTGCTGCTGGGCATCTTTGCACTCTACGTTAGGGAGACGAATGCACCAGAATAATAGGGTGTCCGCCTATTCAGCGTTTTTTTGCTGACGCATTAATTGATTTAAACCGTTAACCAAGTTCTGCTGAAATTGCAGTTGGGCCTCAAGCTGCTCGGGCTGCAATGGATCTACCCCAAAAATAGAGTGGTGCAGCGGTGCCAAGGTCACATAGCCTAAAATCATACAGTGAAAGGCCATCGCGGTGGGCACGTCAATCCAGCCTTTGTCTGGATTTTCGGCGGGGTCGCTGATCGAGGCGAAAAACTGGCGGTACCAGCGGTCACTCAATAAATCCAAGGTTTCGTCTTTGGCGAGGGTGGCGTGCTGAACAATGCGCGCGGTATTGGGCTTGCTCGCGAGTAATGACATAACTTGATAAATTTGCTGACGGGTGTCGGTAAAGTCGGCGTCGGTTGCCATGCCTTGGGTCGCTTCCGCCAGCGGCGTAAATAAGCGCTCACAAACCTGCTCGTAAATGGCAAATTTATTGCTGTAATGCTTGTAAATGCCGGGGCTGCTAATGCCAACCTGCGCGGCAATTTCACTCACAGAAGTTGCTGCAAAGCCCTGCTGGGCAAACAGGTTCTCGGCGATGTCGAGTATGCGTTGCTTGGTGTTGCGGCGGGTGGCCATTGTACTGTCCTTCTTATACAAATTTAGGTGAGCCGGTTTTGGCTCTAATAGGTGAACTACGCTTGAAGTATCTGCCAAACAAATGCAGTGGTTCCCGCTACGCTGGCGAGCAGCAAAAAAAATGCCTGCCAGCGGAAACCTTTGCTCAGCGATTCTGGTTCTGAGCAGGCAATCATATAGGGTTGTCGACGACTGGGCGAATAGCTGATGGTGTGTATTGGGTTTTGCGGCGCTTGTTTATTAATATCGCGCTGGGCTTTGCGCAGCGCTTCGGCGCGCACTAAATCCCATTCTTGAAGGTCTATTTCACCGTCGCCATTGCGATCGAAGCGCGTCACCAGCGTATCGTAATCTTGCTTCCATTCATTCAGTATTTCCGTCATTGCGCGCTGCTGTAATTCACTGTTGCTCGGTGGGTTACGGGTTTCGAATTGGCCAATGACGTAGAGCAGGTCGTCGGCACAGAGTATTTCTTCGGTATAGCGGTAGCGACTGCCAAATAAGCTGTGGCTGCTGGTAGTGCCGCTTGGGTGTCGCTCGCTGCCTTTCCACGTTTTTTTGCGCTGAGTACTGACGTCGGCGCGATCTGGGTAAACCACACAGTCGCCACTGCCATCATTAAGCATAAAGGGCTGGTCGCTGGTTTTGCGCTCCACGCTGCGCCAGCTGCTGTTTTTTCCCGAGGATTCGTAGCGCTCAATATTGTACTTATACCAAAGACAGGGGGTTTGGCTCAGGCCACTGAGCAGCATATTGCCGAGACCAGCTTTCGCGAAACCAATTAATTCCACATAGCCTTGGTGCGCTGAGCGAATTTTGGAGGTTGGTGTGTCTTCAATTACGCGGGCGGCCAGTAAGCTGCTGAGGCTGCCGTAGCCGCAGCCCAGCGCTATGGCGCCGCTGATGCCTAAGGCCAAGTAGTCGAGTGCCATGCTTATTTGCCGTGCTTAATCAAACAGGGATTTGACGTTGACGTCGCGCAGTTCTTCTTTTTTAAATTTAAGCAGATCGAAGGCTTTAAAACGGAACCAGCGGGCAATGATGACATCGGGAAATTGCTCGATGCGCACGTTGTTATTGTTGACCGCTTCATTGTAGACCTCGCGGCGATCGGCAATGGCATTTTCCAGCGCCGAAATGCGTTCTTGTAGCGCGGTAAAGCTGCTGTCTGCTTTTAGGTCTGGGTAATTTTCAGCCAGCGCAAACAGTTGACCCATGGCGGCGCGCATGCCCGTTTCGGCTTGGCCGAGGGCGACCATGTCGTGGTTGGACTGGGCGACGGAGACCTGCTGGCGGGCGGCAATGACTTTGGTTAGCGTCTCCTGCTCGTGCTTCATATACTGTTTGCAGGTTTCGATAAGCTTGGGCAGTTCGTCGTGGCGCTGCTTGAGTAGTACGTCAATGTTAGCGAGGTGTTTGCTTACGCTGTGCTTAAGACTCACAAGGCCGTTATAGAGCATGACAATATAAAAAATACTAAAAATAACAATGCCAAGGCTGATGATGAGACCGATTTCCATGTCTGGTTCCTTTGCTGATTTTAATTTTAGTACGGGGCGATTTAGGTCCCAGTGGCGATAGTTGTGGCAATAAATGTATTGCTCATATTAGTCTTAAAGACCTGCATCAAAGCGAATTGGCATTTTTTTAATGCCGTTAACAAAATAAGAGCGGATATATTCAATCTCGCCCGTGGGCTGAGCATTACGCAAGCGCGGAATCAGCTCTTCAAACATCACCAACAATTCTAGACGGGCCAGGTGCGAGCCTATGCAAAAATGTTGGCCAATGCCAAAGGAGCGCAATTGCTGGCCGAGTTTGGGCATGCGCTCGGCGCGGCGCACATCAAACTGCATGGCGTCGTCGCCAAATACCGCCTCGTCGTGATTGACGGCGTGGTAGTGCAAAATCACTTTGTCGCCAGCTTTAATGGCTTGTCCACCCAGCGCAATATCTTGAGTCGCGGTGCGGCGCATTTGCGTAAATGCGGTGTTGTAACGCAGTATTTCGTCAACCGCGGCGGCAATTTTGTCGGGGTTGGCGGCTAAATAGGCTAGTTGATCGGGGTGTTCCATGAGTAAGCGCATACCCTGCGACATTACCGTACGGGTCGATTCATTGCCGCCGACCAGTATTAAAATAAACATCCACGCAAAATCTTCTTCTGAAATCGGTACGCCGTCGACATCGCCATCTAGTAGGGTGCCGGTGATATTGTTCATTGGGTTAAGGCGGTGTTGCTCGGCAAGTTTTAAAGCGTAATTGATACACTCGCCAGCGGCGATTTGGCCGTCTTCTTCGCTGGTGGCCATGTCGGGGTCATCGGCGTAGATCATGGTGTTGGTCCACTCAAAGAACTGTTTGCGGTCAGTGAGGGGAACGCCAAGCAATTCGAGTATGGCAATCAGCGGTAATTCGGCGGCAACTTCTTCGACAAACTCACATTCACCGCGCGGGCTTACGGCGTCGATAATACGTTTGGCATGCACTCTAAAGGCGGCTTCATAAGTGTCGACCCGCTTGGGGGTGAAGGCTTCGTGTACGATGCGGCGGACTTTCTGGTGGCGTGGCGGGTCCATATTAATAATGGTATGGCTGAAAATGAAATCCACCATGTCTTGGGGGTGCTCCATGGGAAAGGAGCTGCGCAGCGCCGAGGAGAACAGCGCGGGGTTCTTGGAAACGTAGTCCAACTCCTTGTGGCCCACCACCGCCCAGTAAGGCACGCCGGTAATGGGGTCGTCCATTTTGAGCACGGGGCCAGCTTGGCGCAGCTGGCGTAGTAGTTCGTAGGGCATGCCCTTCGCATAAGTGTCGGGGTTTAGTAAGTTGGCAAAGGGGCATTCCGACATGATGGCGTCTCTGGGTTAAGTGGCTTAGTGTGAGCTTGCTGGTTATAGATCCTAATTACGGGTCCAGTCCGGCGCTGGCAGGCCCATGTTCTCTAAAAATACGGGGTTGAATAGCTTGCTTTTATAGCGGTCGCCGTAGTCGCACAGTATGGTCACAATGGTGTGGCCGGGGCCGAGTTTACGTGCTAATTGTACCGCCCCCGCAATATTGATTGCCGAGGAGCCGCCTAGACACAGGCCTTCGTGGCGCAGCATATTAAAGATATAAGGCAGTGCTTCGGCATCGCTAACCTCAAATGCTTCGTCAACGGCGGCAAGGCGTAAGTTGTCGGTTACCAGACTGATGCCGATGCCTTCGGCTATTGAGCGACCATCGCCACGCAATTCACCGTTGGTGAAATAATTGTAGAGCGATGAACCCTTGGGGTCGGCAATGCCAATGGTGATATTGGGCTTGTGGGCTTTTAAGGCGCGGCTAACGCCAGCCAAGGTGCCGCCGGTGCCCACAGCGCAAATAAAACCGTCAATTTCACCGCCGGTTTGCTGCCAGATTTCTTGGCCAGTGGTGCGTTCATGGATATCAGTATTCGCGGTATTGTCAAATTGGCGAGCCCATATCGCGCCATTGGGCTCAGTTTCATTGAGACTTTCAGCTAAGCGCCGCGCAGTGTGAATATAGTGGTTGGGATCGCTATAGCTAGTGGCGGGAACGAGGCGCAGGTCGGCGCCATAAAGATCGAGTAATTCAATCTTTTCGCGGCTTTGGCTGTAGGGCATGACCACCACGCTGCGATAGCCGAGGGCGTTGGCTATTAAGGTTAGGCCAATGCCGGTGTTGCCGGCGGTACCTTCAACAATGGTGCCGCCTGGGCGCAGCGTGCCCTTGGCTTCGGCGTCGCGAATGATGCCTAGTGCGGTTCGGTCTTTAACAGAACCGCCAGGGTTTAAAAATTCTGCTTTGCCCAGAATGGTACAGCCGGTGAGTTCGGACACCTGCTTAAGCAAGATTAGCGGGGTATCGCCAATAAGGTCGGGCATAGACTTAAATGTGGGCAACGACATGATTTACTCCGTTTTTTTACAAGTCTAATGGTATAGGTGGGGGGCGGCAGCGGCAATGCTAATTATTAGATGGTGCTATGCTAGGCAGTGCGTAATACTTTGCGCCGAATAAGAATGTATTGGGATGTCTATGTTGAAATTTATTCTGCGCTCTCTGGTGTGCGTGGTCTTTTTATTAGGTGGATTAGGTCACTTTTTTTTTGCCAGTGAATTTGCAGCCATTGTTCCGCCGTTGCTACCCTGGCCGATGTTGATTGTGTGGTTTACAGGCGTCGTGGAGCTGCTGATCGTGGTTGGCATGCTGTGGCCTAAACCGCGTGTGTTGGCGGGAAGGTTGGCGGCAATCTATTGCGTACTGGTGCTGCCTGCCAATATATACCAAGGACTAAGTGTTGACCCTAGCTCTGGCGTAGCGATGGGCCCAGAGTATTTGTGGTGGCGCATACCACTGCAGTTTGTATTAATTGCCGCTATATTGTGGTCGACAAATGATAATGCAGAGACCTTGATCCATGCTCGCAGTAGCGACGTATAAACAGTTAACAAGGGGTTTATAGATGGTAGAGCTTGCCGTTGAGCAAGTCCGCAGTGGCGAATTCTGGGCTGATTGCATGGACCAGATTGCCCGCGAGCGGGATAAAAACAGCTTTATGTTGCTGTTTGATTATTTTTCACCCCGAGTAAATGCCTATTTATTGGGTCAAGGGGCGGAGCCGTCGATGGCCGAGGATCTCACCCAAGAGGCCTTGTTGGCGCTGTGGAATAAGGCGCACTTGTACAACCGCGACAAGGCGGCGGTAAGTACTTGGTTGTTTCGGGTGGCCAGAAATTTGTGGATCGATCGCTTGCGTAAGCAGCGAGGAGTCGCCTATGAGTCGGACGAGAATTTAGCGGAAACCGTCGACGATGAAGTTCGCTTAAATGCCGATGGCGACCGCTTGAGGGCGGTGTTAGATACCCTGCCGCAAAATCAGGCGCAGGTGGTTTACAAGTCTTATTACGAAGGTAAAAGCCACAGTGAAATTGCTGAAGAAACGGGAATGCCACTGGGCAGCGTGAAATCAAGTTTGCGGCTGGCGATAAAAGCTTTCCGTCAGTATTTTGGAGAAGATGGCGTATGAGCCAGATTGAACATCATCCCACTCAAGAGACTTTGCTTAGCTATGCGGCTGGTTCGCTGCCTGCAAGCTTGGCGTTGGTTGTGGGCTGTCATTTGCAATATTGCCGGCAGTGCCGATCCGGTGTTAGCGCTGGTGAGGCGCTGGGAGCTGAGCTGATGGTGGCCTTGTCGCCACAGGCGCTATCTGACCGCGCGCGAGACAGCGTGTTTGCACGTTTAGATGAGCAGCAGGCTGGCGGTGAAATAGGGCGAGAACCTAAGTCGGTAATAGTGAATAGCATGGAAAGCTCAGTGCCACGTTTATTACAAGGGGTTCTGCAGCAAGATGATCTTGATGCTCTGCCGTGGAAGCGGACGATTGCTCCTGGCCTGAAACAGATTGTGCTTAACTGCGGTGAGGGTGACGTGCGCTTGCTGCGGATAAGCGCGGGTAAAAAAATGCCGGTACATGGGCACGGTGGTAGCGAGCTAACGATGATCCTACGTGGTGGTTACAGCGATAGCTTGGGCAAGTTTAATAGGGGGGATGTCGCTGATCTTGAGGTCGGAGTTGAGCATCAGCCGATGGCTGACAGTGATGAAGACTGTATTTGTCTGGCTGGTATGGATGCGCCGCTTGTGTTTAAAGGCTGGTTAGCGCGATTGATACAGCCGATTGTTGGGATGTAGTGCTTGGTGATACACATAAAAACGGCAGCTTCGGCTGCCGTTTTTATGTGTGAATACTATGTTGGATAGAGCAGGTAGCTAGTATTTTTTTACCTGCGCAGATCTTAATCTGCGCAGACTATGCGATTACGGCCTGAGCGCTTGGCGGTAAATAAGGCCTGGTCGGCGCGTTCAAAAAAAGTGTTTTGATTGGTGTCGCGGCCGCGATCATATTGAGCGATACCAATACTAACGGTGAGGTCAATGCTGACGTCGTCCCCTACTAAGGTCGGCTGAAACTGGATAGCGGAGCGCACTCGCTCGGCGACACCCCAAGCTTCATTCTGATCGGTGGCGGGGAGTAAAATCACGAATTCTTCACCACCGTAGCGGCCAACTTGATCGTACTCGCGCAGATTTGTATTTAGGATATTTACCACGTGTTTTAGGGCGACGTCACCTGCCGCGTGGCCGTAGGTGTCGTTGACGACTTTAAAGTGGTCTATGTCGACAACCATAATAGAAAACGGACTGCGCTTGCGGGCGGACTCGGCGATGCTGGTGGTAAATAGTTCGTCAATCATGCGCCGATTCCAGCACTGAGTCAGGGCGTCTCGGGAGGCGAGCTGATTCAATGTTTGCTCTAGGCGAACGATTCGGCTGCCGGCAGCAATGCGAACTTTGAGTACACGGTGGTCAAAGGGTTTGTTTAGGAAATCGTCGGCGCCGGCTTCCATGGCTTCAATTATGGCTTCATTACCTTCTTTGCCGGTGAGCATCAGAATGTAAAAGAACTGACCGTCTTCACGCTTGCGAATGGTTTTGCACAGCTCTGGGCCGCTCATGCCAGGCATCGACCAGTCGATAATAAGTAGATGCGGCGCAGTATCAACTTCAAGCTTCTTTAACGCTTTCTCGCCATTTTCGGCGAGGATGGGCACAAAACCCCACTCTTCTAGTGCGGCACTAAGCGCGAGTCGGGTTACTGCGTCATCGTCGACAATCAGTACATCCATAGAGAGTTATAGTCCTGCCATCTGCTTTAGTTCTGTACTCAGCGTGTCTAGCTTGTCTTTCGCAGTAAGCCAATTTGCCCGCCATTGCTGCGCATCTGCTTCTAGTGCACTTTTTTCTAGTGCACTGATTTCTTGATAATAGCTGGTATTTGCAAAGTTGCCGAGGGCGCTTTTAAGTCGGTGTACGGCATTGGATAAGGCTTTTGGGTCACCCTGTTCCATTTGGAGTTCAATACTATCAATCATAGCAGGAAGCTCGCTTAGAAACAGTTGCGATATAGCGGTAATAAGACTGGCCTTGTTCCGTGTAATATCCTGAACGCGTTGCGGATCCAGTATCATATCTTCCTTGTGCCTATACAGATGATCGGGGCGTGATATCGGATATTATACCATTTTCCCAGAACTTTCAGTCTGATATGGAATATCGCCCCGCAGGGGGAGTGTTTGCTAGGCTGTAGATTTTGTGATCAATTGCTTAAGGCGGTCACGCACAGTGCTAGGGCGACGCCTATCGCAACCATGGGGAGGACGCCAATACTAAGCTGGGTAGCCGATGCGGTAGCGACGAGCAGTGCGATGTTACCAATAAGTGGGATGCTAATATTGATGCTATTTGCGTTGCTCATAGTTCCTCCGGCCTAGCTGGGTGAATCATATTGTTAGTCTGAAACTGGTATGTGAAGTTCATTTTAGCGACATCACGTGTGGCTACGATTCGAGCTTATACTTACAGAATGGGTATATATGCATATACGGTGATCGTAATTGGGCGGTTTGGCGGTGGAGTGGAAATGTGCTTGAGATGAACTTCTGGAGCGGTCGAGAGTGTTAGATGCGAGTGGTTTGGCTGAACTTAACCCGTGGTTGGTGTTGCTATTGCTTGTCGTGGGCGTGGTGGCTGGCTTTATCAATACCTTGGCTGGCGGCGGCTCGAATTTGACCCTGCC
Source organism: Zhongshania guokunii (assembly GCF_040892635.1). Taxonomy (NCBI): domain Bacteria; kingdom Pseudomonadati; phylum Pseudomonadota; class Gammaproteobacteria; order Cellvibrionales; family Spongiibacteraceae; genus Zhongshania; species Zhongshania guokunii. The sequence continues at coordinate 111,401 of NZ_JBFRYA010000006.1, forward strand.
AGCGCTGATGGTAATGGGCTTGCCCGCCGATGTGGCTAATGCCACCAACCGAGTCGGGGTATTGATGCAATCGCTGAGTGGGGTGCGGGATTTTGATCGCCACGGCCAATTGGCGCGGGATGATATTTGGGGGGTATTAAAGCCAGTTTTAATTGGCTCGGTGTTTGGTGCGGTGGCAGCCGCGTTTGCGCCGGTCGAGTTTTTGAAGCCCGCTCTGTTGTTGGCGATGGTGACAATGGCCCTAATTATCCTCGTTAAGCCCAGTGTGGTGGCGCCACCCTTGGGTACCCCTGCCAAACGGGTTGAAGAAAGTCCTAAGGCGATTTGGGGTTTGTTCTTTGCTGGGGTTTATGGCGGCTTTGTGCAAGCGGGTGTGGGTTTTGTATTAATTGCCGCCTTAGCGGGTGGTTTGCGTTACGACTTAGTGAAGACCAGTGCTTTAAAAATGCTGTGTACGGCGGCGTTAACGGTTGCGGCCTTGGCTGTGTTTGTTTGGCAGGGGCTGGTGGCTTGGCTGCCCGGTATTATTCTTGCCTGCGGCTCGGTTGTCGGCGCAAAAATTGGTGTACGTATAGCCTTAAAGGCGAGTCAGCGCGGCTTGAAATGGTTTTTGTTTGTTATGACGCTGGTGGCGAGCCTCTTCGCCTTGCTCAAAGATTAAGGAGTTTAGGGTTTCAATAGCGGATGATTGGACGGCTTTTGTACGCGGGGCAGCGCTAAGTTGGCTTAGGTCTGCATTTTCACATTCAGGGCTTGCTATAATAGCGCTCTAATTCTTCGTAATTGTTAACAGGCAGGGTGCTAAGAATTCATCGTGTTGTTTAAGTCATAGTATTACCCAAGCCATCGCGGCGTAGTTGAGCAGTTAATATGATTAGTCTTTCCAGCCATCTCATCATCCCTAGTGATGAGCTAGATATTAGCGCGATCCGGGCTACGGGTTCCGGCGGGCAAAATGTCAATAAAGTGTCTACCGCTATTCATCTGCGCTTTGATGTGGTGAATTCTTCGCTGCCCGATTTTTATAAGCAGCGTTTGCTCAATTTAAGCGATCAGCGGATAACCTCCGATGGTGTGATAGTCATCAAGGCTCAGAGCCACCGCACCCAAGAGAAAAACCGCCAAGAAGCCTTAGATCGCCTGAAGGACTTGATCTTGGCTGCCACGGTGATAAAAAAGAGTCGCCGCCCAACTAGGCCAACCAAGGGCTCGCAATTGCGACGAGTTGACAAAAAAGTTAAGCGTGGGCGAACTAAGTCGTTGCGGGGCAAGCCTGTACTATAAAACTTGGCCGTTGCTTGGCTGTAGTAACGTGCGGATATTTCAAACACTGCAAAAAATTCCCTGTATAGTCTACATCAGCATATTGCTGCTAGATGTGCGCGATATATGCGCCACATAGGTGATTAAGGTATTGTTTTTGTAATAAAATACTTTGGATAAGCTCAGAGCATAGCTTCGCTCAGTAAAGCTAATTATTGAAAAGAGGTAGGCAGGTGGCAAAGGAAAAGAAAGCAGCTAATAACGGCACCGAAGTGAAGGTGCGAGCTAAGCGAATGTCGCCGGCGGCTAGGCGCCAGCAAATATTGTTGTGCGCGGTAGATGTGTTTGCCACTCAAGGTATAGAAAAATCGACTCATGCCGATATTGCCAAACTTGCTGGTGTTGCCAGTCCAACCGTATTTCATTATTTTCCGACAATGGAAGATTTGCAATCAGCTGTTATCAAGGAAGTGCGTCGCTTCCTGTTAGAAGGCTTTGTATTAGTGCGTACGCATGTTGATTTACCCGCACATGAGCGTATTGAAGACATGCTGAATTCGTTCGCACAAGCAGTGGATACCCATCGCAGCTATATCACTATTTGGTTGGAGTGGAGCGGTTTTACCAAGGGCTTTATTTGGGAGCTGTATCAGGAATTCTATACTGCGACAGTGTTGGCGCTGCGCAAACTACTATTAGAGGGCCGTGCTGACAATTCAATATCACCAAATTTGCAAGCCGCCGACGCCGCCAGAGTAGTGCTGGGTATGGCGCATACGATCGCGCATATGCGCTTTTGTGGCAGCGCGCCGAAAACTGTTCACAAAACTATTCACTCTTTGGTTTCCGGTTATATCGCCCCTTAATTTCTTTGACCTTAGCTGTTGTGTTTGCGCGGGCGCTGTTAAGTACGTCTAGCGCTTAACGGTGCGCTATTTCCTATCAGCCCCGGCCCGTCTGCGCTTCATTTAAAATGATAATGAAGCCTCGCGGCGGCGATCTTGCCGCCGGATCTAAATACCGATGTGCTGCGTACCCCCTATTAATCCGAATTAACTGCTATCTTTAGCTTGGATTGATATTCCTTGCCCGAATTACCGAGTTATTAATGAAAACAAAAATACTACTCTTGTGCTTGATTGTGTTGGGTGTTGTCGGCTTTTTTGCTGCCGATGTTGATCGCTACCTGAGTTTGGAGGGCATAAAGCCTATTCAGGCCGAGATTGCCGCACTGCGCCTAGACCGGCCGCTAGTGTTGGCAGCGGGACTGTTTGGAGCATATGTTGCGATTGCTGCATTGTCGCTGCCTGGCGCGGCGGTGATGACGCTTTTGGTGGGCGCCAGTTTTGGCTTAGGCTGGGGAATGCTGATCGCCTCCTTTGCCTCGAGTGTTGGTGCGACACTGGCCTTTTTGATGACGCGCTATATCCTGCGCGACAGCGTGCAAAAACGCTTCGGTGATCGCTTAAAAGCGATCAATGATGGTGTTGAGCGCGACGGTATTTTCTATTTGTTTAGCTTGCGCCTGGTGCCGGTTTTCCCTTTCTTTCTCATAAATATGTTGATGGCGCTAAGCCCAATTAAGGGCCGCCATTTTTATTGGGTTAGCCAGCTGGGTATGTTGCCAGGCACCTTGGTGTATGTGAATGCGGGGAGCCAGCTTAGCGACTTAAAAAGTTTGTCAGGTATTTTGTCGCCGGCATTGCTCGGCTCGTTTGTGCTGCTGGGGGTGTTTCCGTTCATTGCCAAGTGGATTTTGGATTTTATTAAAGCGCGACGGGTTTACGCGCGCTGGACGCGACCCGCGCATTTTGATCGCAACTTGATTGTGATTGGTGGTGGCGCGGCAGGCTTGGTTAGCGCCTATATTGGCGCAGCAGTAAAGGCTAGGGTGACCTTGATCGAAGCACATAAACTGGGCGGTGACTGTCTAAATTACGGCTGTGTGCCAAGTAAGGCTCTCATTAAAACCGCCAAGCTAGTTAATCAGCGGCGTCACGGCGAAATTTATGGCCTTGGTAGTGATGTGCCCGTTGTTGATTTTCGCAAGGTCATGGCCAGAATTAAAAACGTGATCGCGCAAATTGAGCCCCACGACAGTGTTGAGCGCTACACCGAGTTAGGGGTGGAGGTTATTGCTGGTTATGCCAGCTTAGTGGATCCGTGGACGGTCGATATTGCTCTAACCACCGGCGGTAGTCAGCGACTCACATCCCGTTCAATTATTATTGCCGCCGGTGCCCAGCCGGCTGTGCCGCCGCTGCCAGGGCTTGATGAGGTCGGCTATTTGAGCAGTGATACATTGTGGGATGCACTGGCCGATCAAGCTGAGCCACCGCGGCGTTTAGTGGTGCTAGGCGGTGGCCCAATTGGTTGTGAATTGGCCCAGGCCTTTGCGCGGTTGGGCTCGGCGGTGACGCAAGTGGAGATGTTACCAAGATTAATGATCCGTGAGGACGACGAGGTGGCGGCGGCAGTGGCCCGCTCGCTCGTCGCTGATGGCGTTGAGGTGCGCTGCAATAGCAAGGCGCTGCGCTGTGAACAAGACAATGGCGTAAAACAGCTCGTAGTACTGAATTCCGGCGGCGAAGAAGAGGCGATAGCCTTTGATACCCTAATTTGCGCGGTTGGCCGCAGTGCCCGCCTGACTGGCTATGGTTTGGAGGCATTGGGTATTGATACTGCGCGCACCGTTAAAACCAATGCCTACTTAGAAACCATCTACCCCAATATTCTCGCTGCGGGCGATGTGGCAGGGCCGTATCAGTTTACCCATGTCGCTGCGCACCAAGCGTGGTACGCGGCGGTAAATGGCCTGTTTGGCGGGTTTAAGAAGTTTAAGGCCGATTATTCTGTTATTCCCTGGGTAACCTATGTTGACCCCGAGGTGGCGAGGGTGGGCTTAAGTGAAGCCGAAGCGACTGAGCAGGGCATTGCCTTTGAGGTGAGCCGCTACGGGATAGATGATTTAGATCGGGCTATTTGCGACAGCCAAGCCGAGGGCTTTATTAAAGTACTTACCGTGCCGGGTAAAGATCGCATCCTTGGCGTGACTATTGTCGGTGCGCAAGCGGGTGAACTGCTTGCCGAATACGTGTTAGCGATGAAGCACGGTCTGGGCCTGAAAAAAATTCTCGGCACCATTCACAGCTATCCCAGCATGAGTGAGGCTAATAAATACGTGGCCGGTGAGTGGCAAAAAGCCCATGCGCCGGAATGGGCGTATAAATATCTACGGGCTTTTCATCAATGGCGTAGGGGGTGATATGAGGTCGCTGACACGCGTAGTTTACTTAGTATTACTAGCGGTATGCCCAGCGCTGAATGCGGCGGATGTTTCTCATAGCCAGTGGAATCAACTGCTGCAAGATCACGTGCAAATGGGACCTAAGGGGCAGCAAAGTCGGGTTGATTACGCCGGCTTTAAGAAAAATGAGGCGGCATTAAACAGCTATGTGGCGCGGCTCAGTAATGTTAGTCAGCCGAATTTTGACAGCTGGTCTGACGACGCTCAGCTCGCATTTTTAATCAACGCCTATAATGCGTGGACGGTAAAACTGATTTTGTCGCGCTATCCAAAATTAGATTCCATTAAAGACATTGGCTTTTTTTGGTCTTCGCCGTGGTCTAAACGTTTTATACCCTTGCTCGGCGAAACCCGCAGTCTTGACGATATCGAACATAACTTGATTCGCGGTACCGCCCGTTACGGAGAACCCCGTATTCATTTCGCAGTGAATTGCGCCAGTATAGGCTGTCCAGCTTTATTGAACAGGGCGTATAAAGCGGAGACCTTAGAGAGTCAGTTAGATACAGTCAGTCGCAATTTTTTAAGTGATCGGCGGCGCAATGGTGTGGTGAACGGTGTGCTGGTGGTGTCGCCGATTTTTAAATGGTATGTACAAGACTTTAGCAAAGGCTGGCAGGGAGCTACCTCCCTGCGCGCCTACTTGGCTATTTATGCTAAGGCCTTGGGCTTAAGTGATGCCGAAAAGGCACAACTTATTTCCGGGAAGCTTGCCATAGCCTACAGTGATTATGATTGGGCCCTGAACGATGTGGGTGAATAGATATGAGTTTGAGCGACTCGGATGTCGTACTTTCGGTGATCGTACCGGTACTTAATGAGGCCGGCGTCATACCAGAATTGTTAACTGAATTAATGGTGCTGTGTGAACAGAGCGAAGTCGGCGTTGAAATTATTTTTGTTGATGGTGGCAGTAGTGATAACTCAGTAGGTTTAATTGCTGCCAGTCCCTTTCGGGTGCTAGCTGGTCCGCAGGGGCGGGCACGGCAAATGAACTTTGGTGCTGCGGCCGCAGCAGGTTCTTATCTCTTGTTTTTACACGCCGACACTCAGTTGCCCGACTGGGCGTTTTCGCGAGTGATCACCGCTTTGCAAAGTGGTCTGTGGGGGCGTTTTGACGTTCGTATTCGCGGCGATGCCCCAATGTTCAAAGTTATTGCATGGTTTATGAATTGGCGTTCGCGGCTCAGTGGTATTGCGACTGGTGACCAGGGCATTTTTGTGCGCGAGACCGCCTTTATTGAAGCGGGCGGTTTTCCTGATCAGCCGCTAATGGAGGATATTGCGCTGTCTGCCTTGCTGCGGGACCGAGAGGCGCCGGTTTGTCTGCGCAATAAAGTCGAAACTTCGGGGCGGCGTTGGCAGAAGCGAGGCATTTGGCGAACCATTCTTTTAATGTGGCGACTGCGCTATCTCTATTGGCGCGGTGTTCCCGCCGAGCAATTGGCGAGTCGCTATGACTAAGATCGCGCCGTTACCGCGAATAGTGGTGCAATTATTTGCCAAGGCTCCCGTTGCCGGTCGGGTAAAAACACGTTTGATTCCCGCACTTGGCGAAGAGGCGGCAGCATCTCTAGCCGCGCAGATGTTGGCCAAAACATTGAATGAATGCCGGCAGGCGTTGGTCCAGCCCGTTGCGGACTACACATTGACCGCCGAGTTATGGGCATCGCCAAATATCGTGTCCGCAGATTGGTGTGGCGTAGATATTCCCGCCGAGATGGCCATTTTTAGGCAGTGTGAGGGGGACTTAGGAGCCCGAATGGCTACTGGTGTAAGTCATGGTCTTGAACGTGCCGATGGCGTTATTTTGATCGGAAGCGACTGCCCTGAGCTTACGGCAACAAGTTTGCATTGGGCAGCCGAGAATCTGCTTAGTCACGACAGTGTGATGATTCCCAGTGTTGACGGAGGCTATGCTTTGCTCGGTGTGCGGCGCTATTTGTCTAGTTTGTTTGCGGATATGCCGTGGAGCACGGAACGTGTGGCTAGCCTTACTCGTCAGCGTTTGGCAGCTTGCGCGATGGTTCTTGTAGAGCGGCCCGCCGTACACGACATTGATGAGGCCGCCGACCTCGCATATTTACCTGCAGATTGGCCAGAGTACCGGTCATGAATAGCGTCAATAGATACCGCCTGTGAATACCTGCGATGAATAGTCGGCGGGGTCGACTGGAGTGGATTGGTCTGCGCCCAGAGCGCAAAGCGCCAATGGTGGTGGTCGAGCAGGTCTTGGCACTGGCAGATTGGGGCTTGAAGGGTGATCGCCGAATGGTGGGTAGCAAGGGCTCCGGGCGTCAAGTGACTATTATTAGCAGCGAGTTTATCCAGTCGATCGCGGATAATCTTGGCCGCGACACCGTTTCGGTTGCGCTGTTGCGTCGAAATATCGTGGTGTCGGGGCTAAATCTTAATGCGCTGCGTCACCAGTATTTTCAAATAGGCGAGGCGGTGTTTCAGGCTACTGCCCTGTGTCCCCCTTGTTGGCAAATGGAAGCCGCCTTGGGTGCGGGCGGTATGGTGGCAATGTGTGGTTTTGGTGGGCTGTGCGCAAAAATTGTCGAGTCCGGCAATATTCGCTGCGGTGACCCTGTTGTGCATATTCCCCCTGGCGAGTATCGCGAACGCCAGCTCAGTCTCTATTAAACACAGCGCGCAGAGTATTACTTGGGTATTTGCCGCGCAAAAAAAGCCCAAATCTCTTCTGGTCCATTAATTTCCACGCTTGTTTTGCCCAGCAGTCGCATGGGGCGGTAAGCCTGTTGGGGGATCACGTGGCCACCATCGGTGATGGTGTAGAGAATAACCTCTGGATGACCGCGATCCCGCCAGGCGTAGTATTTGGTACTTGTTGGGTCGCTGGCTTGAGTGTTTTTAAAATTTTTAATTTCGGTTGGGCCACCGCTATAGCCGGCCAGATGCGCAAAATATTCAGCGCTGGTCACCGCAGACTTGACGTCACCGCGTTTGCCAAAGCCAAAAAGTGATGCTTGGCCGCCGTAGTATGGATTAATCGGATCTTCAGTGCCGTTCATGATGAGAACAGGAACGGCGACACCAGACTCGCTGCAATCGAGATTATGGGTCGCCGGTAAATTTGCGGCAATCGCGGCAATACCGGCGATACTTTGGGGGCGCTCAAGGGCTAGACGAAAACCGAGTTGGCCGCCACTTGAATAGCCTGCGACAAAGGTTTGGTTCAGGTCGGTGTTTAGCCGCTGGTGTACTTGAAGGCTGATGGCTTCAATAAAACTTATATCATCGATATGCTCGGTACGGGCCGAGTAGCTGGCAGTTTTACGGCAATCATTCCAATTGTTTTCATATCCTGCGGGATAGGCAAGTACAAAGCCGTGTTGGCTGGCGAGTTGTTCAAACTGGTAGCCACTGAACTCGCGGATATCCGCCACTGATTGCAGCGAACCGTGAAGCATGAATACCAGTGGCGCGTGGTCAGGGAGATTGGCCGGAATGTATAGGCTGTAGCTGCGTTGTAAATCGCCAATTTGAGTTTGAACTTCTTGTAACTCACCGCTTTGCTTCGGCACTGCAATTGGTGGTGAATACATGTAGTAAAATACACTGGCTAGTCCGCATAGAATAAGTAGCGTTAAGCTTAAATAGCGTATTTTGGTATTTAACAAGAGGTTTTCCTGATGATCGCTAGTGGTCTAGTTTTTAGTAACTCAGCTTCGCTGCGGGGTTAATTTCACCTAGCAGAGCTGTGCCGGCAAGTAGTAGCGAAATTATAGCCTTATATCTAAGAAGCTTGCAGGGAGTTGGGGAGTTGGGGAGTGCAGATGCAAAAAAGCCGGCGTGCAAGCCGGCTTTTTTGCTAGTGTGACTTAAGCGTCACGCCAAACTGATTTAAACCGTCTCGCGAGCGCGCGCCGCCATTGTATTCAAATTCAGGGTTTCTGAGGCAATGGTTAGTACCGCTTCGCAACCCTTAGGTTCTTTAAGATTTTTGGGATTATACCAAGGGCTAAAGGCACGTAATATGCGTGGCCCTATAAAGAAAAACATGCCTGAGTAAGACTTAAATTTACGAACGAAGCCTTTAAAGCCAGCATTAACTCGACCGGCTTTAATATCTTCTTTTAGCATGTATTCACTTAGTGGAACAGCAAAGCCGATGAGGTGCGAAGTGGCTTTAATTATGCCGCCAAGACGTCCCCAATAAGTGCCGTAAAGTGCTTCTACTACGTTAAATGCGCAGCTGCGGTGTTCGAATTCTTCTGACAAGTGCCACCGCCACAGCGACAGGGTGATTAGGTCTACATCTTGATCTTTAAGGCGCTTATTGGCCTGTACTAAAAAGTAAGACGCGAAAATTGGGCCGGCAGTTTCAAAGCCTTCGGCGTATAGCATGGCGTGGCGCAGGCCGTAATTTTTGTCAAAGCGCTCGTAGTCAGCTTTTAGGCGATCAGTATATTTATCCATTTCTGGGTAAAAGCCCGTAGCCCGCACCATATCGTTGTACTTCATATGGGTTTTAGAGTGGTTAGCTTCTTGCTGGCAAAATAATTCACAATCTGCGTACAGAGCATCGCTGCCTTCTGGAAGCATTTTTTTAGCTTTAGCAAGGGCGCGAATCAAATAACCTTCAAGCAGTGGTAACCCAATGCTTACCGCGTTCCAGAATTGCGCTAGCTCTGGATCGTTTGGGATCCAGTCAATTCGGGCGTCGGAAAAGTCGACGTCTATTTTGCGCGCTTCAGGTTTGATGTTCATGGGGCACCTCTTTATTTGATGTTGCTGTGGCGGCGAGTTTGAGTAATATACATTTTATTGATCTTGGAGTCAATAAAATGTATATCCTATTGTCTATCGAGTTAAACCTGAGGTAAAAGGGCGCTAGTACTTTGAAGCTGGGACGGAGGTGGGGCGAAAAAAAAGGGGCGTGACACTCATAATTTAAAGTGGTGTGGTATAAAAAAGCCCGCAATTGCGGGCTAGAATGTATCCATTTATATGTCTGGGTTTAGTATTCCCATTCGAGACCTACACCCCACATGCGTGGACGAGCGTAAGACTCACCAACACCAAAGTCTTGACGGAAACGCTGCATGTGACTAACTTCGTTGGTTAGGTTGGAGCCCCAGCCGTATAGCTTCATGTTTGTTTCAGAGTCTCTAATGCTAAATCTTGCATTAACCTTTGTGTACTCTTCTTCGGGTACGTTGTTTGTTGGATCAAACCAGAATCCGGAATTATAGTATGCACCCAGGCCTAATTCATTTTCAAAGCGACTAATATCGAAGCGATAACTTATATCTACTACGCCAGCGAAATCAGCTGTTCGAATGGTGGTGTTGCCAGAGCAGTCATACGTTCCCTCTAAGCCAGTTTCAGGATCGAAGTTTGTGCATTCGTAGTCATCATATGTGCCATCAAGCCAGGTGCCAGAAAAATTAACGACTAAACCATCAATCGGTGTGTTGTACGTTACTTCTAATTCACCACCGCCAATGGTGTATTCAGCTGCATTTTCAAGACGGGTTACACCACCGCTTGTTAAAGACAGAATTTGAGCATGGCCATTTTCAACAGTTGTAGAGAATAAAGCAGCATTTATCCGCAGGCTACCGTCTAACCAATCAGACTTGACGCCAATTTCGTGTGATTCAGCTTCTTCAGGTTCAATTCTCGATGGGGGCGCATTGATATTAAGTCCATTAAAGTTCCCGCTCTTAAACGCCGTGGTGTAGCTGTAATAGACCATGGCGTCGTCAGATAAATCGAAGTTTATACCAAAGCTTGGAGTGAAATCAGTCCAAGTTGCACTATCCTCGTCGTAGTCAAATGCTCTTACCCAATCAGTCGTTCCAAGAATAGGTAAATTTTGCACGCGGGCATCAACAGTAGATATCGGGATGACTCGTGTTTCATCTGAATAGCGACCACCAAACTTAACGGAGATGTAATCGGTAACGTCGATATTAAACTCCGCGAAAGCAGCTTTTGCGTCTGTTTCTACACCGCCATAAAGAAGTAGGTGTATCGGGTTTGCAGGCAGTCCAGTAAGGCCCAGCGCTCCTAGGCCTAACGATTTTACCAAGCCGTCAAGTAGGTTTGGATCTAGGCCGGCAAGTTGCTGGCCGAGTGTAAGACCATCAACGTAGATTGGAGTTGTTTGGTCTTTGTAGGTGTCCTCGATATAAATACCGCCAATCCAGCTTAACCATGATGGCCCCCAGTCGGAGCTGGTAAACGAGATATCGATTGAGTCAGTTTCAGCGGTGTTTGGGATCGCCTCAATAATTAGTAATTTTTCGTAGGCCATATCGTAATCCCAGTAAACGCCGCTTGTGGCTTCTGAGTGTCCGAAAATTGCCTTGGTATTGAAGTACTGATTTGAAATATCGAATTCAAGCTTGGATGCCTGAGACTCCATTTCTGTGTAAACTTCTGTTCCTACGCCAGTTTCCCATGGGTCTGGGTTAGCGGTCAGCACCGCCGCAAATAGCGGGGATGGTGTATCGTTGGTTAATGGGGCTGAGTCACCTGAGCTGTGGCGGATATTGTAATGGCTGGCATTAATTTCTAACCAGTCAGTAGGAGCCCAGCGAGCTTCTGCTTTAACGCCGCGATCGTCATAGTCTAAGTGCTTTTGCGAAGGGTCGGGCGTATAGATCATATACGTTTCCCGGTTGGTGTATAACCCTGAAAGTCCTAAGGCAAAATTATCGCCGACGGGGCCTGATAAATGTACCTTCCCTTTCAATAAATTATAGTTGCCACCCTCGATAGTAACATTTGATTGAACTTCTTCGAAGCTGGGCTTCTTTGTTTCCACAACGATGGCGCCGCCAACAGCATTACGCCCATACAGTGTACCTTGAGGTCCCTTTAAGACGGTTACGGACTGTACATTGCCGAGGGACTGGGCCTGATTGGAAGTTAGCGTAATGTATAGGCCATCAATGTAAGTCGCCACACTCGAGTCGATTGGACCTTGGAATGAATCGGAACCTACGCCGCGGATAAATATTAAGCTATATGCGGCCATTTCGGTAACTGTTAAAGCGGGCGTTACGTTCATTAAGTCTTTAATGTCAGAAACCCCCATAGCGTCGAGGGCTGCACCTGTGTGTGCGGTCAGGCTGGCAGAAATATCTTGAAGGTTTTCTGTTTGTTTACGAGCTGTAACTACAACTTCCTCTAGTTGCCGATTGCTCTTCTTTTTTTCGTTGGCGGGGTTGCTGTCTTGAGCATAAGCTGTTCCCCCCAATATAAACGGTAACGTCATTAAAAACGTCATTATATAATTGCTTTTCATTGTATAGAAATCCCCACTTAATGAGATTGTTATATTTAGTAACTACAAGAATTTCGCGTTTTTGCAGAACTCTCAAGCATGCCTATTGATATCTTATTTATGCTGATTCAATGAAAGCATTTATTGATCTTAGAGTCAATAGTGGTGTGTGTCAATGCAAAATGAGCGTCTGTTGTTCGAAACGTTTCAGGTGGGCTGGGTGGTTGTTCGCAAAGTATTGATATTAATATCAATACGTTGCGCCATCTTTCGTGTTCTAGTTGTCCATATGGGATTGTGATTTCTTGCTATTGAGTCTCATTCTAATAGTGGCGGGTAGGGCGTGGCGCGAACTGGATCACAAATAATAACGGTTATCTGTGGGGGTAACATTCGTTATTGACTTGGAGGTCAGTTGCTGGGTAAGCTGGCCGAGTGATGAAACTTTTGGAGTGTTTGTAATGAAAAAGAATAAGACGTTAATGCGGATTGCTGCATCAGTCCTTTTTTGTGGCTTAGCTGGGGCAGCTAGTGCACAAGAATTGCCAATTATTGGTGGTTTGCTCGGGGTTGGCGGTGGAAGTTCGATTTCGCTAATTGGTGATTTACCTGTTCTGGGCACGTTTTTGCCATTTGCGATGGGTGATTTACCTACAAGTTTAATGGCAATAAACTTACCTATTGATAAAACTTTGTCTGGTTTGGGGCAGGCGGGCGGTTTGGTTGGGCCTACTTCTGGAAACCCCGCGATACTTATTCGTCCCTTGCAGCATTTGGCTCTTCCGGTTGCTTTTGATGTCATTCCTTTGACTGAGGTGTTGTTTGATAATCCGGCAGGCTTGGTTGATTTCTTTACCAGCGGCGGTGTGTTAGTTACGCCGGATATTGCATTGATTCCTCGTATTCCGCTAGTTAATCAGCCTTTGTGAGAATGTCATGTTAGTTAGCTGTCGTGTGCTCAGCTAGCTAACATGTTGCTGGTTTTGGGTGTGTCAATATTTGTTCTTGGTTTTTTGAGAAAATGTGATCGTCATAAATTAGCGGTTGATCGGATGTTTTTCATAATTCCTATTTTGGCTAGAAATCAGCTCAATTTTGAGTGTCGTAAGTATAATTTTTTGCTGAAGGGGCCTTTTAATTGGTTTTTCTCGGTCTGATGGTTAATTTATTGCTTTATATTATGATTAGGCTATCTTGTTGTGAAAGCAATCAATAGAGCGTGCTTAATGGGAAATTCCTAAAGGTGCTGAAAGCTGTAACCGCCCTCTGCTCGGCATACCTAGTCGTAGCGCAAATGTTCTGAAAAATATATGGCACAAGGCTCTTCCGTCATTTTGCTACTAGTCAGCTTTAACTTGCAGCCGTTGTGAGAATAGCACTATACATTTAGTTTCCATATTAAGCGGGGAAACTCCGAGATCTACGTTGCAGCAACGTTGGTGTCAATTTCGTGTATTGCACTTATTGCGATTGAGTATAATAAAATCATTTTTTATCAGTAGCTTAGGTTTTCTCCTGAAGTGATTGTCGCTGAAAGAGTTGCGTAGTCGTTATTTTGGAACGTGTATCCAGTAACGCCTTGATAACAGTGAATTCTGGTTTGTTTTTGAGGTTTCCCCGTTCGCCAGCCTCGGTTACAATGAACCCAATTCTAATTTTAGTGTGATGAGTCTGAAAAAATGGTGCATAAGGCCCGCATAACACCGCTGAGTGATTGCCGTCGATGGCGATGGTAGCTATTGCAGACGCAAATTAGCCAGCCAACCCACCATTTTTAAGGAATTATCATGCAAGCCCAGCGATATAATGAACTGGCGCAGCAAAGCTATAACCGTATTCCGGTTTACCGCGATGTGCTCGCCGACCTCGATACTCCACTTAGCGCCTACCTGAAACTCGCCGCCGAGCCTTATAGTTTTCTATTTGAGTCTGTTCACGGCGGTGAAAAATGGGGGCGTTACTCCATTATCGGCCTTGGCGCTCGCACCGTATTACGGGCGGAGGGCTTAAAGGTTACGATTCACCGCGACGGTAAGCTCATTGAGTCTCACCACTGCGAAGATCCGCTGGCCTTTGTCGAAGCCTTTCAGGCGCGCTATCAAGTACCCGACTTAGATGAACTACCGGCTTTTTACGGGGGTTTGGTTGGCTACTTCGCCTACGATTGCGTGCGTTATATTGAACCCAAGTTGATGGCCACTACGCCGCCCGATGTTCTCGGTACGCCAGATATCCTATTAATGGTGTCTGAAGAACTGCTGGTTTTCGATAACCTGTCGGGCATCGTCAAAATTATTACCCATGCTGATCCTGCAGAGGGTAATGCTTACGGCAAGGCCCAGGAGCGATTGGATTCCTACGAGCAGATGCTCCGCGGTTTGTCGCCCATGCTGCCGACCTTGAACTTAGAGGCCGATGGCGTTGCTGAAACCGATTTTGTGTCGAGCTTTGGTGAGGATAAGTTTAAAGAAGTGGTCGAGAAAGTACGAGATTACGTACTGGCCGGCGACACCATGCAGGTGGTCTTGTCTCAGCGACTAAGCATTCCTTTTAATGCCTCGCCGCTGAATTTTTACCGTGCCTTGCGCCACCTTAATCCTTCGCCCTATATGTACTACCTCAATCTGGAAGATTTCCATATTGTTGGTTCTTCGCCAGAAATTTTAGCGCGACTAGAAGGCGGTGAAGTTACGGTGCGGCCCATAGCAGGCACCCGCCGCCGCGGCCATAACGATGCGGAAGATCTCGAACTCGAGAAGGAGTTGCTGGCGGACCCAAAAGAAATTGCCGAGCATTTAATGCTCATCGATTTGGGCCGCAATGATGCTGGCCGTGTCGCCAAAACCGGTACTGTTGAGCTTAGCGACAAAATGGTGGTTGAGCGCTACTCCCACGTGATGCATATCGTGTCCAATGTGCGCGCCCAGGTGCGCGATGATATTACCGCGATGGATGTGTTGCGCGCGACCCTGCCTGCGGGCACCTTGAGCGGCGCACCGAAGGTGCGGGCCATGGAAATCATCGACGAATTAGAACCCGTTAAGCGCGGCGTATATGGCGGCGCGGTGGGCTATTTAAGCTGGAACGGCAATATGGATACCGCCATCGCCATCCGTACTGCGGTTATAAAAGATGGTCAGCTTCATATTCAAGCCGGTGCCGGTATCGTTGCCGACTCCCAGCCGCGCTTGGAATGGAAAGAAACCATGAATAAGGCGCGGGCGGTATTTAAGGCGGCGTCTATGGTGCAGAGTGGTGTGGTTAATAAAGAGGAGGCGTCATAATGTTATTAATGATCGATAATTACGACTCCTTTACCTATAACGTGGTGCAATATTTTGCCGAATTGGGCGCCGAGGTCAAAGTAGTGCGCAATGACGAAGTGAATGTGGCGGATATTCGCGCCATGGCGCCTAGTCATTTGGTGATTTCTCCTGGCCCCTGTACGCCAAACGAGGCGGGTATTTCCATGGCCGCCATCGAGGCCTTTGCTGGCGAAATTCCAATTTTGGGGGTTTGCCTTGGCCATCAAAGTATTGGCCAAGTGTTCGGCGGAAAAATCGTGCGTGCGCGCCAGGTGATGCACGGCAAAACCTCGCCGATGCACCACCACAATAGCGGCGTGTTCACTGGTTTAAATAACCCCTTGGTCGCAACTCGTTACCACTCTTTGGTTATTGAAAAAGCAAGTTTGCCAGACTGCTTGGAAATCACCTCGTGGACGCAGTTAGACGATGGCAGTGTCGACGAGATTATGGGTGTGCGTCATAAAACCCTTGATATAGAGGGCGTACAATTTCATCCAGAGTCGATTTTGTCTGAGCAAGGCCACGAACTGTTTAAGAACTTTTTGGAGCGCGGCGCATGAGTATGACGATTAAAGAAGCTTTGGGTCGGGTCATTCAGCGCCTTAGTTTGACGACCGAAGAGATGGCGTCGGTTATGCGCGAAATTATGACCGGCCAGTGCAGTGACGCCCAGATTGCCGCGTTTTTGATTGCCCTGCGCATGAAGAGTGAGAGCATCGACGAAATTGAAGGCGCAGCACAAGTAATGCGCGAACTGGCTGTGCCAGTTGATATTAGCGGTCTGGATCATGTGGTGGACATTGTTGGCACCGGTGGCGACGGCGCTAATTTGTTTAATGTGTCCTCGGCCAGCACCTTTGTTATTGCCGCGGCAGGAGCGCGAGTTGCCAAGCACGGTAATCGTTCGGTTTCCTCTAAGAGCGGTAGTGCGGACTTGTTAGAGACGGCGGGAATTCAGCTCGATTTGAATGCCGAGCAAGTGGCGCGCTGTATTCGCGAGGTTGGTGTGGGCTTTATATTTGCGGTCAATCACCACAAGGCAATGAAATATGCGATTGGCGTGCGCCGAGAAATTTCCCAGCGCACTATCTTTAATATCCTTGGTCCGTTAACTAATCCTGCCGGCGTTACGCGCTTGGTGTTGGGGGTGTTTAGCTCGGAATTGTGTCGGCCCTTAGCTGAGGTGTTGAAGCGCCTTGGCGCTGAGCATGTGATGGTTGTGCATGCTAAAGACGGTTTGGATGAGATTAGCCTAGCCAGCGCCACCGAAGTTGTCGAATTAAAAGACGGCGTGATTACTGAATATTTACTAAGCCCAGAGGATGTAGGGATCGAGAGCCAGAGTTTAGTGGGTTTAGACGTGGCGGATAGCGTTGAATCACTGGCGTTGATTCGCGATGCGCTGGGTAAGCGCAGCACCGACGCGGCGAAGAAAGCGGCAGATATGATTGCCCTAAACGCCGGTGCCGCGCTGTATGTGGCGGGTGTGGCAACCAGTCTTAAAAATGGCGTCGCGCTGGCCGAAGACACCATTCACGGTGGTCAGGCACTAGAAAAAATGGGCGAGTTAGCCGCCTTTAGTCAAGGCTTGGTTGGCGGAGCACCGCAATGAGTTCAGTATTAAATACCCCCACCATTTTAAAAAAAATAATCGACCGCAAACGTGAAGAAGTTGCCGAGCGCAGCGCCAAGGTGTCGATTGCCATGCTCAAAGAGCAGATTAAAACGGCCTCTGCAGCGCGGGGGTTTGTTCGGGCGATGGAGGCTAAGTTGGCGACTGGGCAGTCGGCGGTCATTGCCGAGATTAAAAAGGCCTCGCCGTCTAAGGGCGTAATTCGCGAGGATTTCCATCCCGCTGAGATTGCGGCAAGTTATGAGCGTGGTGGCGCGGCGTGTTTGTCGGTACTCACTGATGCTGATTTTTTTCAGGGTTGCGAGGCGTATTTGCAACAGGCGCGTGCCGCGTGCTCGCTACCCGTAATACGCAAAGATTTTATTGTCGATCCCTATCAGGTCTATGAAGCGCGGGCGATTGGCGCCGATTGCATTCTGTTAATTGCTGCGGCACTGAATGATACCGATATGGCGAATTTAAATTCGCTAGCAGCTGAGCTGGGCTTGGACGTGCTGATTGAAGTACATAACGCCGAAGAGTTGGCGCGTACTTTACCGTTGGGCAATCGCTTGGTGGGCATTAATAACCGCAATTTGCATAATTTTGAAACCACCCTGCAAACTACCTTTGATTTACTGGCCGATATTGGCAGTGAGTTTATAGTGGTAACTGAGAGTAGTATTCACACGGCCGAGGATGTTGCGGCGATGCGTAGCAAAGGTGTTAATGCATTTTTGGTGGGCGAGGCATTTATGCGCGCTGAGGAGCCGGGCGTCAAATTAGCGGAGCTGTTTAGCTGATAAGCCACTGGACGCTGGATAAGAAAAGGCAGGGGGATAAGGATGCAGTTCGCACTCGCTTTTGCATCTCCCGTTTAGCATTAAGCACAGCTAGCGTGTGCCAAACACCACCATAGTTTTACCTTTCACATTGACTAGTCCCTGATCTTCTAGGGTTTTTAGTACTCTGCCCACCATTTCGCGTGAACAGCCAACAATGCGGCCGATTTCTTGGCGGGTAATTTTAATCTGCATGCCGTCGGGGTGGGTCATTGCATCGGGTTGCTTGCACAAGTCGAGTAGGGTGCGGGCCACGCGGCCGGTAACGTCGAGAAAGGCTAGGTCACCCACTTTGCGGGTAGTTAAGCGCAGGCGTTTGGCCATTTGGCGACCCAAAGCCAGTAAAATATCGGGATACTGCTCGCTGAGTTCGCGAAATTTACTGTAGCTAATTTCAGCAATTTCGCATTCGGTGCGGCTTTTCACTAATGCACTGCGGGTGCTGGGGCTGTCTTCATCAAACACACCCATTTCGCCGAAAAAATCACCTTTGTTTAAATAGGCAACGATCATTTCGCGACCTTCGTCGTCTTCAATGATTACGGTTACCGAGCCCTCGGTAATGTAAAACAGTGCGTCACTGTCGTCGCCAGCGTAGATTAGGGTGCTTTTGCTGGGGTAGCGGCGACGGTGGCAGTGGGCCAGGAAGCCTTCGAGATTTGCAATTTCAGGTTTTAGCGGGTTCAGCACGGTTGTGGGGTCTCTTGATCTAACAGAATGTCCAATGCGTGTGTAAGCAAGCTAAGTATGAACTGCTTTGCTGGCGATGGCGAGCCTGAATCCTAGGGTCTGTGGTAAGCTTATGGCAAATTTATAGTGTTGTTAAGAGGATACAATGAAAGCAACGGTTAAGTGGGTTGATGGCGCAATGTTTCTGGCAGAGTCCGGTAGTGGTCACTCGGTAGTCATGGACGGCCCAGAAGATCACGGCGGTCGCAATATGGGCGTGCGCCCTATGGAGATGTTGTTATTGGGTATGGGTGGCTGCGCCTCCTTTGATGTGATGAGTATGCTTAAAAAGTCGCGCCAAGATGTGAGTGATTGTCGCTGTGAGTTACAGGCCGAGCGCGCCGACGCTGTACCGGCAGTGTTTACCAAGATTCATCTGCATTTTGTGGTGAGTGGCAAGGGGCTGAAAGAAGCGCATGTTAAACGCGCGGTCGAACTCTCGGCTGAAAAATACTGCTCTGCCTCCATCATGATGGAGGCAGCTGGCGTGGATGTGAGTCACAGCTACGAGATTACGGGCGAGGATTAGTCATGCTAAGCCGGCCGAAAGCCCACGCAGGTTTGCGACATCTCGCGCTGTTTGTTGCGAAATTCGATGAAACCCTGCACTTTTATACCCAGCTTCTGGGCATGCGGATAGAATGGCAGCCAGACCCAGATAATATCTACCTGTGCTCCGGCTGCGACAACCTCGCTCTGCATCGCTACCAGGGCGGCGAGCGACCTATAGCGGGTCAGCGCTTGGATCATTTCGGTTTTATTATCGACAGCCCCGACGAGGTCGATGCGTGGCACGCGTTTCTACTTGAAAATGGCGTGGCAATTAAAGCCGCTCCCCGCACTCATCGCGACGGCGCGCGCAGTTTTTACTGCTTGGATCCCGACGGTAATTTGGTGCAGATGATTTATCATCCGCCGATAAGCGGCAGGGGTGCTTGACCGGAGACGGGAGACGCAAAAAATGTGGGTGTATTGTTAAGCGTTTACCGTCGCTCGTAACGCGTATCCTGGCTTTTAAACGTAATACGTACTGCCTGTCATGACCTTCGCCATTAAACTCATCGCTTTTTTCACAGGGCTTGGAAAAACCTGCCCGCCTGCGGCGATCGCCATGGTGGCGTGGGCGGCTTCATCTTCAAGCATTTGGGTGATGATAGCGCGGGATTTTACGTCATCTTCGGGTAGGGTTTCTAAGTGTTCGCGTAGGTGCGCGCAGACTTGGTCTTCGGTGGCGGCGACAAAGCCGAGGCTAATGCGGTCGCTTATCGCGCCAGCGGTAGCTCCGATGGCAAATGAGGCAATATAAAAAAGTGGATTGAGGTGGCTGGTGTGGCTGCCGAGTTCTTGTAGGCGCTGTTCACACCACGCGAGGTGGTCTATTTCTTCGTTTGCCGCCTGCTCCATCGCTATTTTGACTGCGACATTTTTGGCGCTTAGCGCTTGGCCCTGGTAGAGGGCCTGGGCGCAGACTTCACCGGTGTGATTGATGCGCATTAGCCCTGCAGCGTGGCGGCGTTGCTGATCTTCGCTCTGAACGGAATTTAGAGCGTGGCTAGGGTTGCTGCGTTTGGCGGTGGCGCTGCCTTTGGCCAGAGTCTTGAGGCTGCGATCTGCGCTCATGATGGCGCGGTCGAGCAGGGAATATTCGCGTGTCATGGTAGATCCTCCGTCAGCCATTATAACCGTATTCACTCGCTTGCAGGAGTCGTTGCCAAGCATTGAGGTTTGGATAGGCTGCGCCTAGGTTTTTTGGTGTTGGTATCCGGTCCAGCGCTTGATTGCTTCGGCCAGCTCCCAGAGACGAATCGGTTTCACTAAATGTAAATCCATGCCCGCTCTAAAATAGCTGTCGCGCTGCTCGTCAAGGCTGTTGGCGGTGAGGCCAAAAATTGGGGTGCGCTCTCGGCCCTCTTCTTCTTCAAACTGACGAATTAGGCGAGTGGCCTCGGCGCCGTCCATTATCGGCATTTCAATGTCCATAATGACAAAGTCAAAGCGGCTACGCATAAAGGTGTTTACCGCTTGTTGGCCATTTTCTACATGGTGTACTTCAATGCCAAGGCTGCTCAGCATGCGCGTTAGCACTTGCGCATTGGTTGGATTATCCTCGGCAATCAAGCATCGCAGGGACGACAGATTGAGTGCGTCAGTGCTGTATTGGTCCGGCGAACGGTGGCTAACGCTGGCGTCAAAATGGCATTCATTTAATAGGGCGCTACGCAGGGCGACGCTACTTAACGGTTTGCTAAGGACCCGACGAATACCGGCGCTATGCAATTCATCGCGCTCAAAATTGATGTTGGCGTGGGCTAGCATCAGCGTGATTGTTTGCAGATTTTGGGCCTGACTTTCTATCTGGATTCTCTTGGCCAGCTTTAAACCGCCGCTGGCGAGTGCTTGGTCAATGAGTAGAATCTCAATTGGGGCCTGCAGTAAGCTTTGATTGCGGACCAGTGCCACCGCCGCATTGTCACTATTGGCAGTGAAAACTTCCATGCCCCAATTGCTGCACTGCTTGCTGAGTACTTTGCAGAATGTCTGGTTATTATCAACCACTAACAGGCGCTTGCCATTGAGCAGCTCGGTGGCGGCAAGGTGGTTGTGCTCGTGGTTTTTGGGGGCGCCTAATTGCAGTGAAAAACTTAAAATATGTGCGCCATTTGGTGAGGTCCGAACACTCACTTGGCCGCGCATAAGGCTAATAAGCTGAGCGGCTATCGCAAAGCGCGCGTTAACGATGCTGCTATCGTCGCTAATGGATCGACTCAGCGCCTGCTTTTCTTGGGCGCTAAAGGGTTTGCCGTGGTGACTAAGGTCAAAAAACAGCAGGCCGGGTTTGGTTTCTGCGGGATAGACTTTGAGTAGGATAAAGCCGGTTTCGTAGTGTTCAAATGCGCTATTCATCGCGTGTGACAGTAGTTGGCGGATACGCGAGGGGTCGCCAATGAGTTGCTCGCTGACCATGCTGTCGATATCGCAGATTAGTTCAATGGCCTGTTCGGCGGCAATATTGCGGAAACCTGCAAGGGATTCGTCGATAATTTCCGGCAGATTTATCAGTTGATTACTCAGCTCTACATCACTTTCGCTAAACCGAGCGGCTTGGCTGGCTTCGTCGAGCAGCTGAAGTAATTCATGACTCGAGCGCTGCAAGGTACTGATGTAGTCTTCTTGGCTGGCTGTTAGGCGGGTGTCTTGTAATAGCTCTGTTACGCCAAGCATGGCGCTGAGAGGCGTGCGAATGTCGTGGGTAATTCGCGCGAGTACATCGGTTTTAGCGCGATTGACTTCGCCGAGAATGGCAATGCGCTGTTCATCCTGCATTTGCTTGCGCATGCGATAGTGGTGTCGGGCAAGTAGCAGGCTGGTGTGGCTTATACCGGTAGCGGTAGCCATGGCAACCAGGATTGTATTAACCACGCGGATATCGGTGATATTTAGGTAATAGCTCAGCAAGCTTAAAATATAAATTAAAATAATACTGCTGCGAGTGATGAGGTAGTAAAAAATTAATCGACTGTAACTCTGGAGGTAGCAATGCAGCGCCATGCCGAATAGGAGCAGGGTATTAGCGGGCACGACGAAGTGCATCAACATACTGATATTGCGACTATCGCCAATGATGGCAATAGCGATGAACAAGGTGTTGAATACCAGCATAAAGCGGGTGGCATTAAGCCAGCGACCTGGCTGGTGGGTAGGGTAAATAGGGAAATACCGAGCATAAAGCAGGTCAATAATGGCGATGCTCATTAATGCGACAATTAAGCCTGAGCCCTGCCATGGTGGCAGTAATCCCTGTGCCTCACCGATATATCCCCACGCCAATAACTGGCAAATAATAATGAGGCCACTATAGGCAGCTTGGTTGGCAAATAAGGCTTCTTTATGAAGCAGGGCGCTAATAACATTAAAAATAAGGAGGAGCGTTAGAATGCCGTAAAAGACGGCGTTGATGAATTCGCGCTTACTGATTCCACCTAGAAAACTGGCGTAGCTGTGGAGCTCGATGGCCATGCGCCGAGGGAAACTGTACTCTGCCACAAGGTAATAGCTGGCGCTGCTGTGAGCTTCAAGATTTATTGCAAACAGGGTTTCCGAGCGTATAAGTTTTGCCGTAGCAAAAGCTGCTATTGACTCATCTCCCTGGTAAAGCTGAACGAATTTCGGGTTGTCTGGCAAGACTTGCAGTAAATGCCGCTGAGTTTTGTCGCTGCTATTGTGCAAAGTGAAGCGAAACCAATAGCGGCTATTGCCCGCTAGCTGAAAGTCACCACTTTCGCTGGGGCGAAACTGAGCGTTTAGCGCTGGGCTGAGAATATCTTGGATGCGATAGATTTTGTCGGGATCGCTGAGGATGTCACTATATTGCGCAAGGTTACTGCTGTTCTGGCTTGAGTCGAGTGTCAGTACTGGCGAGGCCTGAACGGCAGCGCCGAGGCACAGCATTACTATTGCGAGTAAGACTTGCCTCAGCGATTGGCGCATTGAGCGAAATGACCGGAATTTACTTCCGGTCGATGGCGCGGTAGGCAATGTCGTTGCGATAGAAGGCATCCTGCCACTTTATCTGTTTCGCAGCAGCGTAGGCAAGCTGCTGGGCTTCGGCTACGGTGTTGGCCATGGCGGTGGCGCAAAGTACGCGGCCACCATTGGTTACCAGCTTGCCATCGGCTAAGCGGGTGCCGGCATGAAAGACCTTGCTGCAATCTGTTTCAGCTGGGATGCCGGTGATGGCTTCGCCTTTAGCGTAATCGCCGGGATAGCCGCCGGCAGCCAAGACCACCCCAACTGCTGGACGAGCGTCCCAGTCGGCGGTAACGGTGTCGAGTTTACCGGCAATGGCCGCAAGACAAAGGGCTGACAAGTCGGATTTTAAACGTAGCATAATGGGCTGAGTTTCGGGGTCGCCAAAACGGCAATTGTATTCAATGACCTTGGGTTCGCCCTGGGTATTGATCATTAAGCCGGCGTATAAAAATCCGGTGTAGCGATTGCCTTCGCTGGCCATACCGCGCACGGTGGGAATGATAACCTCATTCATTACCCGCTCGTGGATTGCTGGGGTCACGACGGGCGCTGGTGAGTAAGCGCCCATGCCGCCGGTATTGGGACCAGTGTCGCCGTCGCCAACCCGCTTGTGGTCTTGGCTGGTGGCCATAGCGAGAATGTTCTCACCGTCGACCATCACGATAAAGCTGGCTTCTTCGCCTTCTAAAAATTCCTCAATAACCACGCGGCAGCCGGCATCGCCAAAGGCATTGCCCGACAGCATGTCGCGCACGGCGTCTTCGGCTTGCGCTAAGGTTTCTGCAACGATTACGCCTTTACCCGCGGCGAGACCGTCGGCCTTGACCACAATCGGCGCTCCTTGTTCGCGCAGGTAGGCTAGTGCGGGTTCTAATTCGGTGAAGTTCTGGTAGCTGCCGGTGGGGATTTGGTGGCGAGCGAGAAAATCTTTAGTGAAGGCCTTAGAGCCTTCGAGCTGTGCGGCGCCCTTGGTGGGGCCAAAGCAAGGTAAGTTGCGAGCTTGGAAGAAATCGACAACGCCCTCGACCAGCGGCGCCTCTGGGCCAACGATGGTGAGGCCGACTTGATTGTTTTCGGCAAAGTCTGCCAATGCCGCAAAGTCGTCAATGGCAATTGCCACGTTTTCGATATTGCTATCCAAGGCAGTGCCAGCATTGCCGGGGGCAACAAATACGGTTTCAACTTGCGCTGATTGAGCAACCTTCCACGCTAGCGCATGTTCGCGGCCGCCGTTGCCAATGATGAGTACATTCATATGCTTGGGTGAACACTTGATGGGAGATGGGAGACGCAAAACTGGGTCTATCATCGCTATCGGCGTTCAAGCTCCTTTATCTGTATTTAGTTTCAAGGCTGGGTTGGGAGGCAGAGGTTTTTTGCATCCCCCGTCTCCCGTCCAGCATCTTCCGTTCGAGCAGCGCGCGATTAGTGGCGGAAGTGGCGCATACCTGTAAACGCCATCGCAATGCCGTACTCGTCGGCTGCGGCGATTACTTCTTCGTCGCGAATCGAACCGCCGGGCTGAATGACGCATTTAATACCGGCTGCGCCGGCATTGTCCAAGCCGTCCCGGAAGGGGAAGAATGCATCGGAGGCCATCACGGCACCAGCAACTTGTAAACCGGCGTGTTCGGCTTTGATCGCGGCGATGCGGGCCGAGTTAATGCGGCTCATTTGGCCGGCGCCAACGCCAATGGTCTGACGGTTTTTGGCGTAGACAATGGCATTGGATTTAACGAATTTAGCAACCTTCCATGCAAAGATCATATCGTCGATCTCGCTTGGCTCAGGCTGGCGCTTGGTCACAATTTTAAGGTCGGCAGCGGTAATCATGCCGAGATCGCGGTCTTGAACCAGCAGGCCGCCATTAACCCGTTTGTAGTCGAAGGCGGGGCTGCTCTTGTCCCACTGGCCACAGCTTAGTAGGCGCAGGTTTTTCTTTTCGGCAATGATGGCTGCGGCTTCTTCGCTAACGGTCGGCGCAATTATCACTTCAACAAACTGGCGGTCGCAAATCGCCTTGGCGGTAGCGGCGTCGAGCTCGCGGTTAAAGGCGATAATGCCGCCAAAGGCCGACTCGGGATCGGTGGCAAAAGCCAGATCATAAGCTTCGCCAATGCCGTTTAAAGAAACGGCAACGCCGCAGGGATTGGCGTGTTTAACAATAACGCAGGCCGGCTTCACAAAGGACTTAACGCATTCCAGTGCCGCATCGGTGTCGGCAATATTGTTATACGACAGCGCCTTGCCCTGCAGCTGAGTGGCGGTGGCAACTGACGCTTCGCTGGGGTGGCGCTCAACGTAAAAGGCTGAATCTTGGTGGGGGTTTTCGCCATAGCGCATGTCTTGAACTTTAATAAATTGGCTATTAAAAGTGCGCGGGAATTTCTCGGTGCCACCGGGCACGAGGCGACCAAAGTAATTGGCGATCATGCCGTCGTAAGCGGCGGTGTGCTCGTAGGCTTTAATGGCTAAGTCAAAGCGGGTGGCGAGACTGGTGCAGCCAGCATTGGCTTGCAGCTCATCCAAGATTACTTGGTAGTCAGTCGCATTAACGACTATTGCCACATCGCGGTGATTTTTAGCAGCGGCGCGAACCATGGTCGGCCCGCCAATATCAATATTTTCTACTGCATCTTCTAAGGTGCAACCGGGTTTGGCCACGGTAGCTTCAAAGGGGTAGAGATTGACGATAACCATGTCGATAGCATCTATGCCGTGCTCGGTCATAATACCGTCATCAATGCCGCGACGGCCAAGGATACCGCCGTGCACTTTGGGGTGCAGGGTTTTTACGCGGCCGTCCATCATTTCGGGGAAGCCGGTGTAATCAGATACTTCGGTAACGGTAATATCATTCTGCTTAAGCAGGGCAAAGGTTCCGCCAGTAGACAGTAATTCAACGCCCAGTTTGCGGAGTTCGCGAGCGAAATCAACAATGCCGGATTTATCAGAAACGCTGATGAGTGCGCGCTTTACGGGACGGGCCTGATTGTCAGTAGTCATGCAGAGAGAGTTACCTTAAGGTTGAAAATGGTTAATGCGTTTGTCTGGTGTTGATCACATTGCTTAAAGCAAATCGTATTGTTTGAGCTTTTTGCGCAGGGTGCCGCGATTCAGGCCCAGCATTTGTGAGGCGCGAGTCTGGTTGTTGCGGGTGTAGCGCATGACCTCTTCTAAAAGTGGCGCTTCTACTTCGGATAAGACCATATTGTAAACATCGCAAACGTCTTGGCCATCGAGATTGGTCAGATAGTTATTGAGGGCGATGGCTACGCTGTCTCGCAAGGTCTTGGCCTTGCTTATATCATCGGCAGAGGGGCTGGGGTTGGGGCTAACCTCGGCAATCACTGCGCTGTCGGTGCTCATTAAATTCATGCTGCTGCGTCCTGTAGAGTTTGGCCGTGCTGTTCAAAGTAGCGATGTACAGCATCTAGTTGTGCACTGGCCGATTCGAGGCGGTTGAATTCGCTGCGAAAGCCAGTGTTGGCGTCGTGCTCCTGCAAATACCATGCGCAATGTTTGCGCGCGATACGCAGGCCGTTCTGTTCTCCGTAAAAATGGTGTAGCGCGCTGATATGACTCAGCATTACTGCTTGTACTTCCGCTGCGGTGGCGGCGGGTGCCAAAACCCCTGTGCTGAGGTAGGCGGCAATTTCGCGAAATAGCCAAGGCTTGCCTTGGGCGCCGCGACCAATCATAACCCCGTCGGCGCCGGTGTAGTCCAATACATATTTGGCCTGTTCGGCGCTGGTGATATCACCATTGGCGAATAAGGGGATGCTGATCGCCTGCTTTATTTCGGCAATCGTATCGTACTCAGCCATGCCCAAATACCGGCATTGCCGCGTGCGGCCGTGCACTGCCAGTGAGCGAATGCCGCAGTCTTGGGCTAGCTTGGCAATGTCTACGCCGTTGCGCTGATCGGTGGACCAGCCGGTGCGAATTTTCAAACTAACCGGAATGTCGACTGCGCCGACCACGGCTTTGAGTATTTGCTCGACTAGCTCAGGCTCTTTTAGCAAGGCCGAGCCGGCGGCGCGCTTACAGACTTTTTTCGCTGGGCAGCCCATATTAATATCAATAATATCGGCGCCCATTTCCATGCAGCGCCTTGCTGCATCGGCCATCATGACTGGCTCGGCGCCGGCAATTTGCACCGCGCGGGGTGTATTGTCGTCGTGAGCCAAACGCAGATGGCTTTTGCGGGTATGCCACAGCTGTGCGTCGCTAATCACCATTTCTGACACCGTTAAACCAGCACCAAACTCTCGGCACAAACGTCGAAAAGGCAGGTCGGTGATGCCTGCCATCGGCGCCAATACGGCACGAGCAGGAAGCTTGTGAGAACCAATCTGGATCATCGCCATGCCCTGAAAAAGGGAGTTTAACAGTGGGAAAACAGGGCAGCTATGATACTCGGTAACGGACTTCACCGGAAGACTTGCGCTCAGAAAATAACCAGCTCTGAGTGTGAAAGAAGTGCAAAAATGGGGCTTTACGGCAGCAGCTGTAACTGATAGTTAACCGCCTGCGGGCCGGGATCCACGATCTCTAGGGCAACGTGCACGGGTTGCTGGCTGGGCAGTTCAGACAGGGCATTGAGTTCGCCGGCAAGGTATTCGCTAGGTCGAAATGCTCGGCTGGCGAGGGTTTGACCGCCGATGTCGCTGAAGCGTAACTGGAGGGTGGGGAAGTGACTTGCGACAGGGTCGCGGTTTAATAATATGGTGTCAACAATGAGCGCGTTGGCGCTACTAGGGTGCTTGCGGACCAAGAGGTGGGTGCTAACCACATTGCCAAGTAGGCGCTTTTCGGGGGCTTTGGTTTCGCACAGTAAGGGGTGTAGCGGGCACAGTGTGCGCAAATAGTCGCCAGCGGGGCTGGCGAATAGCAGGGGTTTTTGCGAGAGCGCAATTTGCCCAGCAAGGCCTATAAAAGCAATGAAGCTGGCTGCTAGCCAGGGCCAGCGCCGCGGCCGCTGGCGAACTTGATGATGTTCAAAATCGTGATTGAACGTGCTGAGGCCATCAAGCAGATCTAGTGGTGAGGTGTCTTTTTCATCGGTGCCTGCTTCGCTATTAAGATCGTTTTCGTCGTTTGTTGGGGTTGAATCAAGCTCTGGCTCTGTCTGCGCGATATTTGCTTCAGTGGTATTGCCAATGTCGTCGGCATGCGCAACTGCTGGGGCGGCATTGAAGATGCTCATGCATACACTGCAGCGCACCAGTCCCGCGGCTAATTTAAGTTGCTGGGCGGTAACTCGAAAACGTGTTTGGCACTGGGGGCATTGCACGTTTTCGGCGGGGTTTGCTGTAGACTCAGTCGGCATTGGCGGCGCTTATCAGTTTATCGGTTTTTGGGATTAGGGGGCGTTTTTGCTGCCATTAACGCGAACCCATTCGTCTTTGGCAGTGATCTCCAACTCATTAAACCACTGTCGGTAGCAGCTCAGCAATTCTTCGGCTTGACTGTTGAGGATACCTGACAGGCAAATCGGTGCGTCGGCGCTTAACGCTGCTGCTAAGTTAGGTGCCAGTGAAATCAACGGGCCAGCGAGAATGTTGGCAACCATTACGTCGCCATGCAAATTACTGGGTATTTGCTCGGGGAGCAGGCAGTCGATACGGTCGTCGTCGATATTGTTGCGCTGAGCATTGTCGCGGGTAGCAAGCAGTGCTTGGGGGTCGTTGTCGATGGCAATGACTTTTTTGGCGCCGAGCAATAATGCGGCAATACCTAATATGCCCGATCCGCAGCCGTAATCGATTACTGTTAGGCCATCTAGATTTTGCTGGTCTAGCCACTGCATGCACAGCCAAGTGGTGGGGTGGGTGCCGGTGCCAAAGGCAAGGCCGGGGTCGAGCAGCAGGTTCACTGCGCTGGGATCAACCGGTTCTCGCCAGCTTGGGCAAATCCACAGGCGCTCGCCACATTGAATGGGGTGGTAGCTGTCCATCCACTCGCGGACCCAGTCGCGGTCTTCCAAAATTTCACTGCGGTGGGGCGGTAGCGCCTCGCCAAATTGGGCTTCTAGGGCAATTAGAATGGCGTCCATGTCAGTGTCGGCGGTGAATAGACCCGTGACCCGAGTCTGTTGCCACATGGGGGTTTCACCCACGCCTGGTTCGTAAACGGGTTGATCTGCATTGTCTTCCATGGTCACTGCGGCGGCGCCTATTTCCAGTAGGGCATCCTCTAGCGCGGGTGCAGAGGCTGGGTTGGTGTCTAGGCGCAGTTGTAACCATGTCATAGGGCTAACTCTTTTTGAAATTTAATAAGTTTGGCAGAATGTAAAAAAGGGGCCGAAGCCCCTTTTGAGTGTGCAGTTTAAACTATTTTACAGTTTAAGCTTCTTTTCTAGGTAGTGAATACTTACGCCACCTTCGCGGAAAGCCGCATCCCTAACCAAGTCCCGATGCAAATCGGTATTGGTGCGAATGCCGTCTACTACTAACTCATCGAGTGCATTGCGCATGCGGGCAAGGGCGATTTCGCGATTATCTCCCCAAGTGATGATTTTGGCGATCATCGAATCGTAATGGGGGGGAACGGTATAGCCGCTGTACAAATGCGAGTCCACCCGCACGCCTAGGCCGCCGGGGGCATGGTAGTGCTTGATCAAGCCTGGGCAGGGCATAAAGGTTTTGGGGTCTTCGGCATTTATCCGGCACTCAAAGGCGTGACCTTTGATTTTGATGTCATCCTGAGTGATGGATAGCTTCTCGCCGCCAGCTATTAATAGCTGCTGTTTGATAAGATCAACACCAGTCACCATTTCACTAACGGGATGTTCCACCTGAATGCGGGTGTTCATCTCAATAAAGAAGAACTGACCGTTTTCGTAGAGGAACTCAAAGGTGCCGGCGCCGCGGTAATTAATGGCGATACAGGCATCAACGCAGGATTTGGCAACTTGTGCGCGAATCTCATCGGGAATGCCCGGTGCCGGCGCTTCTTCTAATACCTTCTGGTGACGACGCTGCAGTGAGCAGTCGCGGTCGCCGAGATGAACTGCGCTACCTTGGCCGTCGGCCAGAACCTGAATTTCGACGTGGCGTGGATTTTCGAGGAATTTCTCGATATACACCGTGCCATCGCCAAATGCTGAGCTCGCTTCAGACTGGGTGACGTAAACGGCGTTGAGTAGGGCGGCTTCGCTATGAACTACTCGCATGCCGCGACCACCGCCGCCAGCAGCAGCTTTTATGATCACTGGGTAGCCGATGCGCTTGGCCACTTTTAGGGTGTGTTCATTGTCATCGGTGATTGGGCCATCGGATCCGGGTACGGTGGGTACGCCGGCCTTTTTCATGGCTTTTATCGCCGAGACCTTGTCACCCATCATGCGAATAATGTCGGGGGTAGGGCCGATAAAGATAAAACCGCTTTTTTCGACTTGTTCAGCGAAATCTGCATTCTCCGCGAGGAAGCCGTAGCCGGGGTGAATGGCGACGGCGTCGGTGACTTCGGCGGCGCTGATAATCGCTGGAATATTCAGGTAGCTGGCCGGTGATGGCGCGGGGCCAATACACACTGACTCATCTGCTAGGCGGACGTGCATCAGATCGCGGTCTGCTGACGAGTGTACTGCTACCGTTTTAATACCCAATTCTTTGCAAGCGCGCAAAATCCGCAGGGCAATTTCACCACGGTTGGCAATGACGACTTTTTTAAGCATTTGGAATCAATCCCTCTTTATAGTGCTTTGATCGTGGTTTTGCCGGTGTTACACAATGGTGATCAAGGGTTGATCAAATTCCACGGGCTCAGCGTCGTCTACAAGAATCGCTTCTATGACGCCAGATTTGTCCGCTTCGATTTGGTTCATCATCTTCATAGCTTCAACGATACAGATAACATCGCCTGCTTTAACGTGCTGACCCACTTCAACAAAGGCAGGTGAAGATGGTGAAGGTGAACGGTAGAAGGTGCCTACCATAGGTGACTTGATTAAGTGACCGCTTGGGCCTTGCGCTTCAACTGGAGCTGCTGCTGCAGCAGCGGGCGCGGCGGCGGGCTGCGGCGCATATTGCATGGGCTGCTGCATATACTGTGGTGCCATCATGCCTTTGGCGGCGCTGTTGCGGCTGATGCGCACAGACTCCTCGCCCTCTTTGATCTCTAGCTCGTCGATATTTGATTCTTCGAGTAACTCAATGAGTTTTTTTACTTTTCTAATGTCCATAGTAACTCTCTTTAATGTGAGTGAATTGATAAGTGTTGTTATTCGCTTAACTGGTTTATTGCTGCTTGCAGAGCAAAGCCGTAGCCCGCAGCACCCAAGCCGCAGATCACGCCCTGAGCGATATCTGAAAAATAAGAGTGGTGGCGAAAGCTCTCTCGCGCGTGCACATTGGATAAATGCACTTCAATAAAAGGGATGTCGACCGCCAGCAGCGCGTCGCGCAGAGCAATACTGGTGTGGGTAAATGCTGCGGGATTAAAAATAATAAAATTGATGCCTTCGGGCCGTGCCAAGTGAATGCGTTCAATTAGCTCGTACTCGGCATTGCTTTGCATTGACTGCAGGTGGTGTCCTGAGGCCTTCGCAGATAGCTGTAACGTAGTGTCTATATCGGCCAAGGTCTTGCTGCCGTAAACGCCGGGCTCACGACTGCCGAGGAGGTTGAGATTGGGGCCATGAAGTACAAGTATTGACGCCATATTTTGCTTCTACGTTGCATTGCTCAGTGTATGGGCAGATTGTGCCTTATTTGTATTTATGAGTCCAACGCATACCGTGAATTTTTTAAGATAGCGTGCATTTAGCCGCAAGTTTGCAGAAGATGACCGGAATTTTGTGCCTCTCAGTGTTTTCGGTGCTAACACTGAAAGGGCGCAAAAACGTTTTAAATTGGCTCGTCGAGCAAGCTGAGCAGCATGCTCTTAGTTAATACTTGGGGTAAGACAACTGGGCTGGCAGCGAGATCGGCTGGGAAGTAGACATAGAGCGGAATACCGTTGCGCTGGTAATCAGCGAGCAGTTGGGTGATGGCTGGATCGTAGCGAGTCCAGTCCGCTGTGACATAGTGAACATTGTGCAGAATGAAGGCGGCACGTATTGCGTCGGTGTGTAATACCAGTGCCTCGTTGGCGGCGCAGGTAATACACCAATCGGCGGTAACGTCTAAAAACACATTTTGGCCGTTTTCGCGCAGGCGCTGAATTTGGCTGACGTCAAAACCGCTCGCTGCGCTGGCAGTTTCGATTGGTTTATTGAGGCCGCTGAGCATCAGGCTTAGTGCGCCAATATAAGCTGCAATCGCCAGTACTTTAGCAAGCCGTCCCAACGGGTAGAGCCACAGACCAAAGCCAATCAAGAGCCAAGCAGACAAAATAAGCGCCATGCCATTGGCGCCGGTTTGACGGCCGACCACCCAGCTCAGCCAAACTGCGGTAGCGAGCAGGGGAAAGGCAAGTAGCTGGCGCAGTGTAACCATCCACTGACCGGGTTTGGGGAGACGACGCAGCCCTGCGGGGAATAAGGTTAATAGCATTACTGGCAGGGCCATGCCAATCCCGATAAAGGCAAACACAAGCAGTGAAATGGCGGGTGTTTGGCTGGCGGCAAAGCCTACCGCGGTACCCATAAAGGGCGCTGTGCAGGGACTGGCGACCACTGTGGCGAGCACCCCAGTAAAGAAGCTGCCGCTGTAACCGGACTGGCGGCTAAGATCGCCGCCGATGTTCATCCAGCTGCCGCCAATCTCAAATAAGCCGAGTAAGTTCAGCGACAGCACAAAGAATAGGGTGGCCAATAGCGCGACAAACCACGGTGTTTGCAACTGAAAGCCCCAGCCAATTGCTTGCCCCGCTTGTTGTAGCGCGATTAATACACCGGCCACGGCAACAAAGCTCAAAACCACGCCAGCACTGTACGCCGCGCCATGGTTGGCGGGGCTGCCGCTGCGGGCATTGGCAAAACTCAATACCTTAAGACCCAGTACTGGGAACACACAAGGCATTAAATTAAGGATGGCGCCGCCTAGGGCTGCAAATATTAGGATTAGCCAAAGTGATCGAGCATCGGAGTTGGCGGTTGCGGTAGTGGTAGTGGTAGTAATCGTGGCCGCAGCCGAGCTTGCGCTTGCGGACTCTTCTATAGTCTGAGTGCTTGGATTAATGCGGTAGTGCTGGGTTTGCGGGGGGTAGCACAACCCTGCATCAGCGCAGCCCTGGGAGGTTATGCTAAGCGTAAAGGGTTGGCTGGGTATATCGCTGATCGCTATCGCTGTATTGTGGTAGTAGACTTCGGTTTCGCCAAAATAGGGATCCTGCTTTACTTTACCCGCTTCAAAGCGGGTGCTAATGGCATGGCTTATACCATTGGCGCTGGCCGTGAGCTGAAAACGCTCGCGATAAAGATAGTAGCCTTCGGCTATTTTCCAGCCGAGCAATAAATCGTCATTATTCCACAGCAGCTCCGCTTGATAGGCCTGTTCTACCGGTAAAAAACTCGGACTGCTAGTGCCAAAGTTTTGAGGCGCAGTGTTTAAGAAGTCTTGACTGTGGGCGCTGGCGCCAAAGACCAGGAGAATAAGCGATAATAAAAGCGGTTTCATAAATACAATCACTGCGGCGGTGGCGTTATGATACGTCATAATTACGTGTTTCGATGCTCAAGTATAAATTGCTAGTGAGTTTACCGGTATTGAATTGCGCTGTGGTCTTGAATGTAATAATTCAGGCAATATTATTTGAGTAATAGTGTCGCCGATAAGCAACAGGTGGCGCCTTGGAGGACTTGTGAGTTGTAAGTGGATGAGTGTTGGGGGGTTGGCCGCGCTGTTATTCAGTGCGGTGCTGCAGGCTCAGCCCGATCAAATTACGGTAGAAAATGCCTATGTGCGGGGTTTGCCGCCCAGCCAGCGCAATACGGCTGCGTTTTTTAGTGTGCAAAATCATCGCGACCGTGATGTGCAGATTGTTGCTGGCGCCAGTGACGCCGCCGAGGGTTTAGAAATACATGGTCATCAGCATCGCAATGGCATGATGTCGATGCAGCGTGAAGACGCTATTACGGTGCCCGCCGGTGGCGAGTTTATTTTTGCGCCTGGGGCCTACCATTTAATGTTGATCAATTTGACGCGGCCGCTGACTGACGGTGATCAGGTGCAATTTAACCTAAAAACCGCTGGCGGTGAGCTAATCACAGTCGACGCGCCGGTAATTAGTGTGCTCAAACCCGCGCCCACCCCGAACAACGCTGCTCGCGCCAATATGAGTCATACCGAACACAAAGGAATGCATTGATGATTGAAAAAATAAAAGACCTCGTGGCTAGGGGCAAAGAAACTGCGCAGGATTGGCTCGGCAATGGGCTCGCGCTAAAAATAGCCGCAGTGATCGTGCCTGCCTATCTTCTGGTGGTGATGATTTTTGGGGTGTATTGGAGTTTTACACCCGATATGCCCAATACCCAGTATTTGCAAAAAGACGCCAAAGTCGGCGTTATCGGCACAGCTACAAGCTCTGCCTTAATTGATGTGACTGAAACTCTGCTCGACAAGCCTGGTGGTTTTATTAGCAATGATATTAGCCCACCAGGCATTTTTATGGACGATATGCCCGCATGGGAATATGGGGTACTCATTCAGGTCAGGGATCTTAGCCGCGCTATGCGCGAAAACTTTAGCCGCTCCCAGTCGCAATCCCAAGAAGACGGAGATTTGTCTAGGGCTGAGCCGCGTTTTAACTTCTCTAATAATAGTTGGGCGGTGCCAGCTTCAGAGTCGGAATACCGTCAAGGTATTAAGTTTCTTAAAGCCTATCGCAGTCGTCTTGCTGATGTTGATCAGCCTCAGGCCCAATTTTACGCCCGCGCCGATAACTTGCGTTACTGGTTGGCGGGGGTGGAATCGCGCTTAGGGAGTTTGTCGCAGCGCCTGAGTGCCAGTGTTGGCCGGCCGC
The DNA here is from genome assembly GCF_040892635.1 of Zhongshania guokunii. Lineage (NCBI taxonomy): Bacteria > Pseudomonadati > Pseudomonadota > Gammaproteobacteria > Cellvibrionales > Spongiibacteraceae > Zhongshania > Zhongshania guokunii. Next base: position 146,166 of record NZ_JBFRYA010000006.1, read on the forward strand.
GCTTGAACACCGATCTGGCTAACGACGCCAATGCGCGGCAGTCTACCCCAGCCTCAAGCGAGGTTCAGGTTAAAACGCCATGGTTAGAAATCGACAATGTATTTTACGAATCTCGCGGCACGGCTTGGGCCTTGATTTGCTTCCTGAAGGCGGTAGAGGTGGATTTTGCCGATGTATTGGCCAATAAAAATGCCAGCGTGAGTTTGCGACAAATAATTCGTGAGCTAGAGGGAACCCAGCAGGCAATGTTCAGCCCAATGGTCTTAAATGGCAGTGGTTTTGGTTTTTTAGCCAACCATTCACTGGTGATGGCGTCTTATATTAGCCGCGCTAATGGTGCTATAACTGATTTACGTGACTTGTTATCTCAAGGATAAATGATGGTTTACTCAACTTTACTTAAAACCTGTGTGCTCGCCGCCAGCGTGTGGCTTACCGCCTGCGCCTCTAGTCCGCAAGCGATTAAATTGGCGCCACAGTTTGCAGCCCCTAGTAGTCAAAATGGCAATAATAGTCCAGTGCATGTCAGGGTTAGCGATCAGCGCCAGAATAAAGTCTTGGGCAGTCGCGGTGGCACCTACCGCGATACCTCGGTAGTGACCATTAGTAATGATTTGTCTCTAGCTGTAGAGAAGCCCTTGGCAGCCCATATGGCGGCGATGGGGTACGACACGGACAGCCTCAGAGCTGATACAGTCGACTTGCATGTGATTTTCGACTCGCTGGTATATAACCACCCTAAAGAGGATGGCGTTGGTTACGATATGGACATGCTCGCCACCGTCAATGTGGTAGCCAGCCGCGGCAATGAACACTACGAGGGCCGCTATCGAGTAAAGCGCAAACAGAAATTCTTCAATGCGCCCAGCGAATCTCACAATACCGAGATGGTTAACGGCCTTGTGGTAGAGGTGTTAAATAGCATGTTTGATGACCCAAAATTAGTGGGCTTCTTACGGAAAAACTAGCGCGAATTGGCTAGTGAGAGGAAGGCGGATGCGTTAGGCGCACCGCCTTTTTTGTGCCTGAAATACTACGGGAGGATGCGTCCGCCGCGGGATAAATTACAATATTGCATAGATATCAACCATGAAATGCCAGCGTAGATTACGGACGATAGCTAGATTCCGCATCTTGCATTTTCACGCGACCGACCTCGATGAGCTTATGGCCTTTTGTAATATTGGACTCACCCTCGGCAATGCGGCTATTTCCACGCTTAATTAAGTCTCGTCCTTTAACGATATTTTTCTCTCCTTCCTCCCAGGAAACCGCATATTTTTTAAGTTTGTAAACGCGATCAGCTGCGGTATCAACATCTGCGGTGCTTTGTGCTATTTGAGCAAGTGCTTGAAAGGCTTGCCGATTGGTTTCTACAGCAATATTTCCAGCTATTATAAGTTGCTCGCCATCTCGCAGATCTGCGCGGCCATTGGCGACAGTTTTATGCGCTTCTTTGACTTGTTTTTCACCTTTCTTTACCAAGTTTTCCCCTTCTTCCCATTGTTCTGCAATGGCGACGGTTGATTCGCCGTCGGCCTTTATACGATCGCCGAAAGTCGGCGCACTTGTCGCGCAGCCCGATATCGCGATAGCAGAGGTTGCTAAAAGTAAAAAGATTATTTTTTTCATTGATGAATTCCAGTCATGTCGTGAAGCTTAATGGACGGCAGGTAGTTGTGCGTAAGATAGTGAGTAAAAAATAGGAGGTTCTTGATCGCTTGTTTCAGCCCGATAGGCCTTTCACTGCCTCTGATGGCAAGAGCATGTTTATCATAAAGCTGAAGTCGCAGGACTTATGTACGTATTAATACAGGGGCGCGATAAGCCCGCGGATCTTGAGCCCTGATATCAGATAGAATAGTACGGTTTTTGCTTGGAATATCCCGCTAAATTAATTGTGTAGACCGCCGAGTTGCTGTTCTAGCCACTGCTTAAATTGCCCTTTGGGCAAGGCGCCAGATAGGCGCGTAATTTCTCGCCCGCGATGAAACAATATCATGGTTGGGATGGAGCGAATTTGAAATTGTGCGGCAGTGTTTTGATTGGCCTCAGTATCTAACTTAATAAAACTGGCGCGGCTCGGCATCTCACTGGCAAGCTCGCTGTACACCGGTGCGAATGAGCGGCAGGGGCCGCACCACGGTGCCCAAAAATCCACAAGCACAGGCAGGCCGCTTTGTTGAATATAGCGATTGAAGTTAGCGTCGCTGGCGTTGATGACCTTGCCATCGAGCAATAACTGCTTGCACTTGCCGCATACTGGCGCATCGCTAATGCGTGTTTCGGGTACGCGGTTAATCGCGGCGCAGCTAGGGCAAATCAGTTGTAGCGAAGGGCTGGTGCTCATGGGGCGTCCTAATTACAGCAAGTCATACTACTGATATGCGGCCTGAGGGCGGGGATTTCAAGGAGTTGGCGATGGGTAGCGGGAGGCAAGGTCTTCTCGGCACTGATGCGCGCGGGAAAACCTTGCCAGACATTCCTTAAAGCTTTAGCTCTTTAAGTAATGTTTGATGCCGGGGCCCTTGCAGGCGCGGGCCATATTGCGATACGACTTCGGCGGCGGCGCGGCTGGCTAAGGCGCCGGCCTGAGCATAGCTGTAGCCATGGGTTATGCCGTAGAGAAAGGCGCCGGCAAACATATCGCCTGCGCCATTAGTGTCTATGGCTTTTACTGGGTGGCCAGCAATGTTGTGTAGCTGTTCGCCGTCAAATACCAGTGCGCCTTTGGCGCCGAGGGTGATGGCGAAGCTTGTGGCAACTTGTTTCAGTGCGATAACGGCTTCATTAATCGATTCGCTGTTTGCCCAGCCTAGCGCTTCAGCTTCGTTGCAGAAGATAAGGTCTACGCCGTTGCCAAGCATGTCGTTCAAACCATCGCGGAAGAAACTCACCATGCCTGGGTCTGAGAAGCTTAGTGCGGTTTTAACACCGCTGCGCTCAGCGAGTTCACGGCCGGCGATGGCGGCGGCGCGGCCAGAATCAGAGGTAACCAAATAGCCTTCGGCGTAAAAGTACTCCGAGTTGGCGAGAGCCTCGGCATTGATTTCGGCCACCGACAATGTTTCGCTAATGCCCAAGTGGGTGTTCATGCTGCGCTCGGCGTCGGGGCTGATCAGCACTAGGCATTTACCGGTGGTGCCGGCAGCTTTGTCGCCGTCAAAATCGGCATCGACTCCGGCTGCCTTAATGTCGTTCATAAAAAAGTGGCCGTGTTCGTCGTTTGCCACTTTGCAGGAATAGTAATTGCTGGCACCAAAGTAGCCGGCGGCAACAATGCTATTGCAGGCCGAGCCGCCGCTGGCGAGTTTGGCGTGAACCATATGGCCGCTGAGCTTGTCCAAGAGTTCCTGTTGACGGGCGGCATCGACGAGGGTCATCAGGCCTTTTTCCACGCCAAGGGATTTCAGTTCTGCGTCGTTGATTTCGATTTCGGTATCGACCAAGGCGGCGCCAATTCCATAGAGGTGGTATTTTTTCATCTGATTTGCCAGTCACTTGCGGTAAAGTGCCGCTATTATCCGGTTTGAATTCTGATTTGCAATGTATCTGGTCGTATTGAATGGTTAAGAAAGCGTCTAAGGGAAGTGGCTCTCCCACAGTAGTATTTTCGTGGTGGGGCTTGTTCGCCAAGCTGAGTTTGGTGTTTGTGGTCGTTATGTTGATTTTTTTCGCGTACTGCGATGCCAAGGTGCGCGGCGCCTTTGATCGTCAACGCTATGAGCAACCGGCCAAGGTTTACGCTCGGCCACTGGTATTGGCAACCGGTGCCATTCTAACGGCTTATGAACTTGAGTCTGAATTGGGGGAGCTGGGCTATAGTAGCCGTCGTTTGGTAGACCAGCCGGGTAGTTACTACCGCCAAGGCGATCATTTTACCATCTACCTTCGGCCATTCTCCTTTGCCGATGGCGCGCAGCCGGCGCGCAAGATAGAAGTCGACATGAACGGCACAACGGTGGGGGTAGTGCGCAATAAATTGGGCGACCGCATCGCCGAGGAGCAGCTCGATCCGATGGTGATTGGCGGGGTGTATCCCGGTCGTCATGAAGACCGGTTGATGATGAGTCTTGCAGAGGCCCCGCAAATGCTGATTGAAACCTTGGTGCAGGTCGAGGATCAGCATTTTTACAGCCACTTTGGTATTTCACCGCGTAGTATTGCGCGGGCCATGCTCGTTAATATTAAAGCTGGTCGCACCGTGCAGGGCGGCAGTACTCTGACCCAGCAATTGGTTAAAAACACCATTCTCAGTAATGAGCGCAGCTTGTGGCGCAAGGCCAAAGAAGCGGTGATGTCGATTTTAACCGAGCTGCATTACAGCAAAGACCGCATACTTGAAGCGTATATCAACGAAGTTTATCTGGGGCAGGAAGGCAATCGCGCCATTCATGGTTTTGGCTTAGCGGCGCGCCACTATTACAACCGACCCTTGGAAGAACTGAATTTGGGGCAGATTGCAACACTGGTCGGCCTTGTTAAAGGCCCCTCGTATTACGACCCGTGGCGTCATCCCGAGCGCGCCAAAACCCGCCGCAATATTGTGCTTGGCGAGCTGGAGGAAGAGGGCTGGCTTACCACGCAGCAACTGGCCGCTTGGCAAAAAGAGCCTTTAGACCTAGCCAAAACCTCGGCGCTGGCTGGGGTTTACCCCGCTTATGTCGATTTAGTGCGTCGCCAGCTCAGTCGTGATTATCAGAGTAAAGAGCTGCAAACCAGTGGCCTGCGAATCTTCACGCCCTTTGATCCGGTCTTACAACGCCGCGCGGAGAAGGCCACAGTTAAATCTTTAAAGCGGCTCGAGGCGCGGCAAAAAGACTTAGAAGTTGCCATGGTGGTTACCAAGGTAAACAGTGGCGACGTGGTTGCGGTTATCGGCGGGAAACGGCCTAAATATGCCGGCTTTAACCGCGCCTTAGATGCACTGCGGCCGATTGGCTCCTTAGCGAAACCGGCGGTGTTTCTGGCTGCACTAAATCAACCTAATCGCTATAACTTGCTGACCAAAGTGTCGGATGAGCCGGTGTCGATTAGTAATGCCAACGGTAGTCAGTGGACACCCTCGAATTACGACCGTAAATCCCACGGCGATGTACCGCTGCACACCGCTTTGGCGCATTCTTATAATATAGCCACCGCCAGATTGGGTATGCAGGTTGGCTTGGATAAGGTTATGGCCATGTTCCAGCGCCTTGGTGTACAGCGGCCATTGTTGGAAGTGCCATCGATGTTGCTGGGCTCGGCGGAATTGGCGCCGATCGAAGTGGCGGCGATGTATCAGACCTTGGCGGCGGACGGCCGTTACACGCCGCTGCGTACCATTTATGCGATTACCGATAACAAGGGCGAATTGTTAGCGCGTTATCCCCAAAAGCCTAGGCAAGTCATTAGCTCTGCCGCTGTGCATCTGCTGCAGTACGCGATGTTAGAAACTGTGCGTGAAGGGACGGGTAAAGGGGTTTACCAATTGTTGCCCAAGGACTATCGGGTGGCGGGTAAAACCGGCACCAGCAACGACACCCGCGATTCGTGGTTTGCCGGTTTTGCGGGTGATTATATGGCAGTGGTGTGGATGGGCTTAGACAATAACACCTCTACCGGCTTAACGGGTGCTAGCGGCGCCTTAACCGTGTGGCGGCAGTTTATGGCCGAGGCCAGCACCGAGCAAATGCCATTCTCGCCGGTAGACGGCGTGGAGTACGAATGGGTAGATGGCGTTAGCGGTCAACTCAGTCAGTCATGGTGTGAGAATGCTCGCTATATGCCCTTTATGAGTGGCAGCGCCCCTCGTGAGCGCGGTGGCTGCGCCCCAGAGCCGGAGAAGGTCTGGGGTTGGTTTCGCAGTGTTTTCGATTAAATCAATTTACGGAATTAGGCCTCGCGGATTTGGGAGGTATAGCCGCCCTGCGCAGCGGGGACTAAATCCATAAATTGATTGATACACTCGGGCAGTTCTTCGCTGCGATGGCTAACAAACAAAATACGGGTTTGGCCGTGGGCGGCAATTTGGTCTACCGCACCGAGCAGTCGGGATTTTTGATCGTTGTCCAAGCCAATGCAGGGCTCATCTAAAATTAAGATACGGGGCGACTTGACCATGGCTCTAGCCAGTAAGACCATGCGCTGTTCACCAAACGATAGCCGGTCGAAACGCTGCTCCTTGAGGGGCAGCAGCTCAAGCGCGTCTAGCCACGCAACTAACATCTGGCGTTGAGATTCGCTGTAGTCAGTGTATAAACCTACCGAATCAAATAAGCCAGACGCTACCACGTCGATCACCTTGGTGCGTTTTAAATTATTCATTTGCATGCTGGTATTAAGCAGGCCAAATTGGGCTTTAACTTCCCAAATACTTTCGCCGCTGCCGCGACGCTTGCCGAATAGGTACACCTCTTGGCCGTAGGCCTTATCGTTCTCGCCGCAGAGCAGGCCGAGCAAGGTCGACTTGCCGGCGCCGTTAGGGCCGCTAATACAGCAGTGCTGGTTGGGCATCAAGGTCCAGTTGATGTCGCTGAGCACCTGATTACCACGGAAATTTACATTGATATTACGTAGTTCTAGTAGCGCGGTGTCGGCGGGGTGGGCTGGTGCCTCGGCAATGGGCAGCGGTTTAGCATAGTGATGCAGAGCTTGACTGGCCTGCTTGGCGGCGGCCGCACTGCATTCACCTAGCATTTTGCCGTGGGCCATTTGATATACGGTGTCGATGCAGTCGGGAATATCGTTGGCATCTTTAGTTAGCAGAATCAGCGGCGTTGGCGAGGTGAGTAACTCGTCGAGCATGGCGCGCATTTCGGCTTGCGCCTTAACGTCTAAGCCTTCAAAGGGATTGTCTAAAATCAGTGCGGCGGGTTTGGCTAACAGGGCGCGGGCGAGCAGGGTTTTGCGACTTTCACCGGTGGAGATAAAGCGGATGCCCTGATCTAAGATATGGCAAATGCCCAGCCTGCTGCACAGACTGTCGAATTCCGCGCTGGCGGGCTTACCCTGCAAAATAATGGCGCGCACGGGGGTGCCAACGTCAAAAGCGTCGTCGCGGGTTTCGCTGTCGTCAAAGCGGCGGTCGTGCTCCATCAGTTCGCGGTGTAAATCGAAGGAGATGTGGGCGATATCATCGGGGCCAATATTGGGCGCGTAATGCATATCGCCGGCATTAGGCCGCAGCTGGTCGGTAATTAATTTGGCGAGGGTGGTTTTACCTGCGCCGTTACCGCCCAAAATGGCGAGATGCTGCCCAGCGGGCCATTGCCAGCTAAAGTTATCGAGAATGGGGTCTAGCTGATAGGCAAAGCGAATGGCGTCAAATCGAATAATAGGGGTGGACATGGGCAACCGTCTTAACAAAAAGTAATCGGCCACTATAGCATATTTGCCCTGAGTTTCTTGGGGCTCCTTGGTGTTGCTAGCGGGTGTTCGCTGTGGGAAATACATGCCCAGCAGCGAATTAGCGTAAGGTTTTTAGCAGCGAATACACTCACCGGGACTGAGCTGATAAAAATCGACAATGTGCTGCCATGCTTGTTCGGCGGTATCTACGACATTAATCATATTGACATCTTCGGGGCTGATAACACCCTCGTCGCGGAGAAACTCCAGGTTGATTGCCTGTCGCCAAAATTCGTGGCCGATAAGAATGATTGGCACCCGCCGCGACTTGCCGGTTTGAATTAGGGTTAGGGCCTCGAACAATTCATCGAAGGTACCAAAGCCGCCGGGGCAGACCACCACTGCTTTAGCACGCAGCATAAAGTGCATTTTGCGAATGCCGAAGTAGTGAAAGCGAAAACAAAACTCTGGGCTGATGTAGGGGTTGGGTTCTTGCTCATGGGGCAGCACAATATTCAGGCCAATCGATTTGCCGCCGGCGTCACTGGCGCCGCGGTTGGCGGCTTCCATAATGCCAGGACCGCCGCCGGTGACCACATAAAGTTGCTCGTTGGGATCGCAGTTGGTCGAATGCGTAGTAATAAGTTCGCCTAGGCGCCGAGCTTGTTCATAGTGATGGCTGTTGCGTTGGTCGCGTTTGGCGGCCCTTACTTTGGCTGGGTCGCCGCTGCTTTGTGCTATCACTAAGGCGGCGTCGGCCTCCTCGGGCGAGGGGAAGCGGGCGCTGCCGAAAATCACGATTGTGGATTCAACCCCGTGCTCTTTTAGCGTCATCTCGGGTTTTTGCAATTCTAAGTGAAAGCGCAGGCCGCGCAGCTCCTCGCGCAGCAAGAAGTCTTGATCGGTATAGGCCAGCCGGTAGGCGGGCGGGTGGTCTTGCTGGTTACTAGGTAACTCGTCCCGAGCAGAGGGAAAGTTAGCGCCGCGTAATTTAGACTTGTCGGTCATTTATTATTTCCTGATCGTTTGTACTTTTGAGTTAGTCTTGTCTTTAGCATAGCGCTGAAATGCGACAAATGCACAGCGCCAAAACTCTCGAGAAAACATTGTGTTGTCGGCCCCAGTAGGTATGATCTTGAGGTGGCCTCGGCGGGTATAGCTGCTGTTGGTAATTCCTTCTAAGTATTGAAAGGTATGTATGTCCCAATCAGATTCGTCGTATGTACAGCATTTTTTTAAACTAGAGTCCGCTGGTGGAATATTGTTGGTGATGGCCAGTGCCCTTGCTATGGTGTTGGCCAATAGCCCGTTAGTGGGTGTTTATAATCTTTTGATTGATACTCCGGTAGTGGTGCAGGTTGGCGCGCTTAAACTGGCCAAACCACTATTGATGTGGGTGAACGACGGCCTTATGGCGGTGTTCTTCCTGATGGTGGGCTTGGAACTCAAGCGCGAATTTATGGAAGGGGAGCTTGCTGAGTTAAACAAAATTATTCTACCCGGCCTTGGCGCCATTGGCGGTATGGTGGTGCCAGCAGGTATCTATTTGGCACTGAATCGCGGTGATGCGATTGCAGCGCAGGGCTGGGCAATACCAACTGCCACCGATATTGCCTTTGCCTTAGGGGTATTAAGTTTGTTGGGGCCGCGGGTGCCCATTGCCTTAAAAGTGTTTTTAACCTCGCTGGCAATATTCGACGATGTTGGCGCTATTCTAATTATCGCGTTTTTCTACACCAGCAAGATCTCATTATTCGCCATTGTGGTGGCGGGCGCCTGTGTACTGGTGCTGGCGTATATGAATCGCCGCGGCGTATCCGAAAAAAGCCCTTATTTACTGATTGGCCTGGTTATGTGGGTGGCGTTAGTGAAGTCTGGGGTACACGCGACTTTGGCGGGGGTGGTACTGGCGATGTTTATTCCGATGCGGGCTAAAGAGTCAAGTAAGGAGTCGCCCGCAAAATCCTTAGAACACGATCTTCACGCGGCGGTTGCCTTTGTGATTTTACCGGTGTTTGCATTCTGTAACTCGGGCATTAGTTTTAGCGGTGTGGGCTTAGATCATATACTGCACGGCGTGCCGCTTGGTATAGCGCTAGGGCTGTTTGTGGGTAAGCAGGTCGGCGTGTTTGGTTTTTGTTGGTTAGGCGTGAAGCTTAAATTCACCAAGTTGCCAGAGGAAATCTCCTGGCTATCGCTGTATGGCACAGCGCTGCTTTGCGGTATAGGTTTTACGATGAGTTTATTTGTGGGTTCGCTAGCCTTTGAAGAGTCAGGGGTGAACCAACTGTTCGACGAGCGACTGGGCATTATTATTGGTTCCTTATTGTCCGGTATTGTTGGTTATTTAATATTGAATCAAAGCCTTAAAAAAACGATAGATAATGAGGCTGCAGTAAAGCCTTTAAATTAGCTCTAATTCTACGTTTGGATGGGTCGCTGATGAAGAAACCTGCGCAAAAGGCGTTGTTGGCAGTATTCGTGATGCTTGCGGTGGGGGTGTTAATCGCATTGCTAGCGGGCCAGGGGCTGCCACGGTATCGCGGGCTGCCACTGCCTCTGTGGTCTCTGTTAATCGCCGTTGCTGTGCAATGGTTGGTATTTGCTCATGCTTATCGGCACCAGACCGAACGCTTTTATGATTTAACCGGCGCCGCCACCAATATTGGACTGGTGATTTTCGCTTTGAATTATAGTACTGGAACATCGCGCGATTATCTATTGGCTAGCTGTATCGTGCTTTGGGCTCTGCGCTTAGGGATTTTTTTATTTTGGCGGGTGACCGTCGATGGCGGTGATACGCGCTTCGCTAAGATCAAACCGAATTTTTTCCGATTTTTGCTGACATGGACCTTGCAAGCCTTGTGGATTTTCTTGATTTTGCTCTGCGCAATTTTGGCGATGGCCGCTGAAAATCCTAAGCCGCTTGGATTAGTGACGGTGTTTGGCTTTGCCTGCTGGTTGCTAGGTATGGTGATAGAGTCAATTGCCGATGTTCAAAAGCGACAGTTTCGGGCTGACCCAAACAATGCGGGGCAGTTTATCCATCAAGGCCTATGGGCTTGGTCTAGGCATCCCAATTATTTTGGTGAAATATTAGTGTGGCTCGGGGTGAGCATCATTGCCTTGCCCGTATTAAGCGGCTGGCAGTATTTAGGTTTGTTGTCGCCCTTGTTTGTTATTCTAGTACTGACAAAAGTAAGTGGTGTTCCGCTACTTGAGGCAAGTGCTGATCGGCGCTGGGGAGGTGACTTAAGCTATGAACAATATAAAGCGCAAACCCCAGTGCTTATACCGCGTCCGCCACGTCTTTGACGGCGGACTCGTCTAATTATGTTTTGATGAGTGAGTTGTAATGATTGAACCCATACTAGTCGGACTTGCCTTTATAGCCGGCTTGGTATTTAAACGCCTTGGTATGCCACCTTTACTTGGTTATTTGGTGGCAGGATTTTTTGCGGGTGGCTTGCAACTGGGCGATGCCGAGGTGATTCACTCGCTAGCTGAGCTGGGCATTATTTTACTGCTGTTTACGATTGGTCTGAAACTCAATGTGCGGGAATTACTGGCGCCGCAAATCTGGGCTACAGCGACGTTGCACAGCGCGGTGGTGATACCGTTAACGGTATTGGTTTTGTTGAGCCTGCATTGGCTGATTCCCGGTGTAGAGGAAGTTGAAACGCCAGTGGCGTGGATGCTGGCCTTTGCGCTGTCGTTTTCCAGTACCGTGTTTGCGGTCAAAATATTCGATGAGCGCGGTGAGGGCGCTGCGCTGCATGCCAAGCTCGCCATAGGTATTTTAATTGTTCAAGACATCTTCGCGGTAAGCTATTTGGTGTTCTCTGCCGAACACGCACCCTCGCCATGGGCTTTTGCATTACTGGGTTTGCCATTGTTGCGGCCTCTATTGGCGGCGCTGCTTAAGCAGGCTGGACACGGCGAACTATTAGTTCTATTCGGAATAGGTACTGCCCTTGGCGCTGCGGCGCTATTCGAGGCAGTGCACCTAGAGGGCGGTTTGGGGGCCTTGCTGTTTGGCGTATTGCTGTCTAAATGCAGTAAAACCGTGGAACTGTATAAAAGTCTGATTAACTTCAAGGATATTTTCCTTACTGCATTTTTCTTAAGCATTGGTTACGAGGGCATGCCCAGCGGTGCGATGCTGATTGTGGCGCTGGCCTTGGCCGGGTTGATTTTCCTACGGCCGCTGATTTATTTCTTGCTATTGCTGCTCTTTCGCTTGCGGGCGCGCACTTCGCTTCTGGTTGGCTTGTCGCTGTTTAATTACAGTGAATTTGGTCTAATCGTTGCTGCAATGGCGGTTAAGGCTGGCTCCCTGCCGTCGGAGTGGTTGACGACCTTGGCGGTGGCCATGGCCTTATCGCTGTTTATTGCGGTGCCCTTTAATACCCATGTACACAGTTTGTATGCCCGCATTGCAGACCGTCTGCAAAAGCTGGAGCGCGGTCAATTGCTGATGCAGGAGCGGCCGGTCAATATGGGTGAAGCAGAAATTATTATCTTTGGCATGGGGCGGATCGGCGGCGGCGCATACGACTATCTTAGTCAGCACTATCCCGAGAATATCGTGGGGGTTGAGGAAAGCGCGGATAAAGCCGTGCAACTGAAATTGGCGGGTATTAACTGTGTGGCGGGGGATGCCAGTGACCGCGACTTTTTGGAGCGAGCCGACTTGCAGCGGCGCCGAATGATTTTAGTGAGCCTCAGTAATCACGAAGAAAATATTGAAGTAGTTAAATTGCTTAATCAGCTCAATTATCAGGGCAAAATTGCTGTGGTATCGCGGTTTCCAGACCAGCACGACGAGCTGTTGCGCATGGGTTGCGTCACTTTTAACCTGTATGCTGAGGCCGGTCACGGCTTTGCCGAGCGGGTTTTGGAAGAGCTTGCCTAGGGGGCGCGGCCCCCTGATTCTGATAATTGTTGATCTACATCACTTTTCTAAAATTAATCCCTCTTTCTTAAAACCATTTAGTAATACCTCTCGTAAGGCTGATTGAATGCGTGGCACCGCTGCGCCTATTCAACGCCATTAATCGGTGCTGCCGGTTAATTTTTCAGTACACAGGATTTGTAGCTACCTCACTTAAAGGTATTTTGCGTATGAATATTTCAAACAATAATTCTCAACAAAATTTCTATTCTATGCCACGACGTCGCACCGCGCTGGCCGCGGCAGTGATTATTGCCGTAATGGGGCTGACAGCTTGTGGTGGCGATGATGGCCGCGACGGCAGTCCCGGCGCTATGGGGGTGGCTGGCACGGATGGCACTAACGGTACAAATGGAACTAATGGCAGTAATGGAGCCAATGGCAGTAACGGGGTCGATGGCGCCAACGGTGTAAATGGCAGCAATGGTGTGGACGGGGCGCCGGCCTTTCCAGCAGCCACTATTTTGATAGCCAGCAATGGCGGCGGCGATACCAATGTCCGCGTGCGCAATGAATCGCTGGGTTTGCTGAATACATACAACAGCGGTGGTAATGAAGGTTTGTTGGTGGATAGTGCGGGTCATTTGGTGCAGGCCCAAGACGCGGTGGCGCCGGCAAGTATTGTGACGGCGTGCAATGCTGTTGCCCGCAAAACCGGCGAGGCGAGTCGCGCGCTGACTGGGCCGAGCACTGGCCTGGCCACGCCCAAGGGTATTGCAAAAATAGCGAGTGCGGGCCTCGTTGTGGTTGCCAATGTTGGCGCTAATAATTTGTTGGTATTTGGCGCGGCGGCAGGGGGTGACCAAGCACCGTTGGCGACGGTAAGTCTCGGTACTAATGCTTGGGATATTGCCTACGATGACATCGCAGATCGCTTATTTGTGGCGCAAACCAATGGTTCGGTCGCGGTTTTTGATAGTTTTTCTACCGATCTCGGGGCGATGGCACCGCGTATATTCACCTCGGCAACCGCCGGCGCGACCACAAATTTTCACGGTATCGATTACGATCAAGCAGGGGACCGCTTAGTGGTCAGCGATGTTGGTTCTGCCACAGATGCTAGCGACGGCCGCCTCTATGTGTTTGACAACGCCAGTACAGCCACGGGTAGTGTAACGCCGAGCGTTAGCATTTTTGGTCCCACCACGCTGCTTGGCAACCCAGTTGATGTGCAGTTAGATGGCAGTGATGTGCGTATTGCCGAAAAGTCGAACGATGCCATTTTGGTTTACCGTAATATCTTTGAGAGCGCGGGTGGCGATGTTGCTGCAGACGTGGTCTTTGCCACCACGAAACCTGAATCTATTGCTGTGTTGGCGGCGACAGGGCCGAGGGCTGGCGCCACCGATATCACTGATCCAAATACGGCTTATACGCTGCTGACAACTAGTAATCCAGCGGGCGGGCCGGCAGGTTTACTCTTCAAAACTTCGCGTAATTTGGGTGCGCCGGCGCAAACCTTCAATGCTTCTGGCGCCGCGGCTGGTTTAACCGGTATCGAGAATGTGGTGCTAGACCGCAACGGCGATGCCTATATTGCATTTGATGCCGGTGCTGCGCCGGGTATTGCGGTAGTTAGTGCCCTCGATGGCCGTAGCGCTGGATCGTTTAATGCTTCGCGCGATCGCATAATTTCTGGTGCAGCAACGACCTTGCTCACTCCCAAAGGTGTCGAAATAGCCGATGATCTGGGCTTAATCTTGGTAGCAGATACCGGCGCGAGCGCAATTTTAGTCTTTAGCAGTTGCGCAGCGGGTGATGCCGCGCCGCTGGCAACACTGTCTGGCACGGGCACGCCCTGGGACAGTGATTACGATCCTCTCAACGATACGCTCTATGTTGCCCAGACCAATGGCAGTGTCGATGCCTACGACAACTTTTCGATTGATCTTGGTGCCAATGGTGCGTCGCGCACTATTACCCTTAGTCCTGCGGCTACTAATTTACACAGTGTCCGCTACGACCAGCGCTCAGATACCTTGATTCTGGCCGACGTGGGCTCTGGTGTGGATGCGACTGATGGTGCTCTACTTACTCTGGAGTTCGCCTCAACTGCCAACGGCTCAACGCCGGTGAGCAAAAGCGTGTCAGGGCCACTAACCGGCTTGGGCAACCCGGTAGACATCGCCTTTGATGGTGTTGATTTGTATGTCGCCGAAAAAGCTAACGGCGGTGGTGCGATTCAGGTGTGGCGCAATTTTCTAACTAATACCGCTTTGGCGGGCAGTGTGGCGCCCAGCAGTTCGGTGGCGGCAGTGAACCCCGAGTCGATTGTGTTGATGCCTAAGCGTTAAAGCCTAAGTTTGTTGCCAGCACTTATCGCTGGTAACACGCTCGTCAAGCCCGCGGTGTTGTCACTGCGGGTTTTTTTTATCCCCTTCTCTGTGTTTATGCGCAGTTCCATGCCGTGCCCCATTATAAATAGTCTGTGCTGCGCCTCGCTGGCCCTTTCGGCTGGGCTAGCAAATGCCCATAATGGTTTTGCAGGGAACCATTTTGCGGAGTAACAGATCTATCTGTCCGGCAAATTAATCGCTAGCGGGAGCTGTATGGAAAACAATAATCCTTGGTTGCGGGCTGAAATAGCGCAATGGCTCAGGGAAGGCACTATTAACGACGAGCAGGCTAAAGTGCTGTACGCCCGTTACCCCGCGGTGGTGTACCCGGGTCGAACGAGCGGCGGTGCGCGCAGTGTTGGCGCCGGCGGTAATTGGGGTAAGGTGATTTTCGCTGCGCTTGGTGTAGCTGTTTTTGGCATGGGTGTGGTGCTACTGTTTGCCTATAACTGGGGCGAGATGCATCGCTATCTCAAACTTGCGGTGATTGGCCTGTCGATTTTACTCGCTCACGGTGTGGGTATGGCTATGTTTCGCAGCGACGGTCCGCGTCGTCGTGTCGGTGAGAGCCTACACTTGCTGGGGACCATATTGTTTGGTGCCGGTATTTGGCTGGTAGCGCAAATTTATCATTTCGATGCTCATTATCCCGACGGATTTTTGCTGTGGTGTTTAGCCGCCATGAGTATGGCGTGGGCCTTGCCCTCGGCGGCGCATGGCATTCTCGCGGCGGTATTATTGCTACTGTGGAGTGGTTTAGAAACCTTTGAATTTCAGCAGGCGATGCCTCAGGCGAGCTGGATTTTGTTGTTGGGTTTGTTGCCGCTGGCGTGGTGGCAGCGCTCTGCAAGTTTGCTGACTGTGGTCTTGGTGAGTTTGCCATTGGCCTATATTGTTGGGGTGTGGACTTATGGCGAGCAGTTTTTGGCGCCGTTATTACTGTTGTTATGCGCTAGCTACTTTGCCTTTGCGCGCTTATCACATTCCCTTGGTAACCCTGCAGCTGGGTCGGTGTTTCGCAGTGTTGGCATTGTGCTGTGGCTGCCCTTGATCTTTATTGGCACCTTTATCGGACTGCCATCGCAAACAGGTATGTCGGCGGTCCCGGGTTTTGGACTGTTGCAATTACTTTTTCCGCTATTACTCGCAATTGGGCTTTGGCTTTGGGTATTAATAAGTGCCAAAAGCCGGCCACAAGGCCTAGAAGCATGGCTGGAGAGTGGCTTAGTGCTCGCGGTACTCATGATTGCGGTGTTGCCCGCCATGCTTGGTGAAAATATGGAGGGTGTTGGTAGGCTGATATTTAATCTGGTGTTTTTAATTTACAGCTTGCTCTACGTTTACCGCGGTACCGAGTACGGCCGAGGCAAAATTTTGGCCTTGGGCTGTGTCATGATCAGTGTGCTGGCCTTGGCAAGATTTACCGATTTATTCCACAGTTTGTTGGCTCGCTCCAGTGTATTCCTTATTCTGGGTGTGGTGCTGTTTGTGATTGGTCAGCGCTACGCCAAGCAAAATACCCGTCGTAAATTGGAGAAGCCCCGTGCGTAAAGCCTTGATAATAGCACTGGTAGTGGGCCAGTTTGGGGTGCTTGCCTATATGGCCGGACAGCGCGAGTGGATTCGTCACCGCGGTGAAAATATCTATTTGCGCACCGCGCCGGTCGACCCTCGCGACCCGATGCGGGGTGATTACGTACAGCTCAGCTACGGCATCAATAACGTGGATGTTAGTCATTATCGCGGCCGGAAAGCTGCGTCGGCTTTGTCCCGCGGTGCTGCGCTATACGCGGTGCTTAAAGCGGGGTCAGTGGATGTGTATGAATTAGATTACCTGAGCGATCAGGCGCCGGTCTCTGGTCTGTTCTTGCGCGGTCGCTTGAATAGAGAGATGAGTGCAGGGCAAATATCGGTGAGCTACGGTATTGAACAGTATTTTGTAGAGCAGGGCAGTGGCCGTGCCATCGAGACTAAGCAGGGTGGTGTAGACGGAGTTCAAGTTCCCTTGGAGGTGGCTGTGGCGGTGGGCGGCAATGGCCGAGCAGTGCTAACGGGTTACCGCTGGAGCCGTCTGGGAATCCGCTTGGAGCAGATTAATCCCGTTGCCGAGACCAGTAATACACTGACGTGGGACAGCGCAACTATTGCGCAGCGCAGCCCGGTGATCGTCCTCAGCTTGCAAAATGTGTCTGATACGGCGCTAAAAATTGCCGACAACGATAAACATTGTGGTTTTTACCTGCAATCCTTAGGGGATACCGGTCGCAACTTTAGCTCGGCAGATAAGAGCTGTTCGCCCTATGTGCTGCGTGAAGCGGATATCATTAATCTCGAGCCAGGCGAGGTGTATCGGGTTGAGTTAAATATGGGTCAACCGCGCTGGTATGTTTTAGAGCGCGGTGCAATTGGCTCGTCGGCAATGGTGGTGAATGCGGCGAATGAGCGGTTTAGGTTGGTTTATCAAACGCCGCTGCTGTTGCCCGGAATGGAAAGCCCTGCGTTATGGCAGGGCCGCTTGGTATCCCCCGCGTTCAGCGTGCGAGGGCGAGTGGATTAGCGGGCATTTTATTTAGCTGTAAAAAAAGGCGCTTGCGCGCCTTTTGTAGAAAAAATCAGAGTGTTTAAGCCATTTGTACGCTGAGCATTTGCAGGCGTTTGCGCTGCATTTTTAAGGCGTACTCCAGTTCTTTCAGGCGGGTACGCAAAGTGGCGTGCTCCCAAGCATTATGCAAGTTGAGCTGCAATTGCTCTTTTCTGTCGGTAAAGTTTTCCTGCAATGCGTCTTTCTGAGCGCTCAGGGCATCGCGTTTGGCCTCCATCCAGCGCTGGCTAACTGCATTCCAGTCGTTGAGATGCTCGCAGAACTGCTGATATTCCTGCTCAAGAAATGCACCGAATTGCTTAGTGTCGGCGCCTTTGCGACCGCGCAGGGCCTGCTCGGCTTTTTTGAATTGCATGGTGAGCACGGCGCGCTGAATTTTAAAGTCGGGTACTTTGCGCAAGTCCCACGTTAGGCCCAGCCATGAGGCTGATTTGATTAGCCACTTGGTTGGGTCGTAATGCCACCAGCGGATGCCATTGCGGTAGTCATTTTGGAAAATGTGGTGGTAATTGTGATAGCCCTCGCCGTAGGTGAGTAAGGCCAAGAAGTCGTTGTCGCGGGCAGTGTTTTCGTCGGTATAGGGGCGGCGACCCCAAAAGTGAGCCAGCGAGTTGATGAAGAATGTGGTGTGGTGACTTACAACGAGGCGAAGCACCCCTGCGAGTAGGAGGTTCTCCAGCATATTGCCGGTGATAAAGCCTAGGATAACAGCTGGGGCAATATTCATGGTGAGCACAAGGGCAAGGTAATTGCGGTGCTGCCACATAACGATTTTATCGCGTTGTAGATCTTTGGCATTAGAGAAGTCTTCGCTGCTCGCTTTGTAGTCGCGTAGCATCCAGCCGATGTGGGAATACCACAAACCTTTTTTTGCTGAATAGGGGTCGTGATCTACATCGTCTACGTGGCGGTGGTGCCGACGGTGGCCAGAGGCCCATACTAAGATACTGTTTTGGGTTGCGGCGGCGCCGAACAGGGCAAATAGTAGTTTTAGCAAGGGGTGGGCTTTATAGCTATTGTGAGCCCACAGCCGGTGGTAACCCGCTGTAATGGACATACCATTGGCGCCCAGCACCACAAAAAAGGCCAGCCAGCCGCTCCAGCTAAAGCCTTGACTAAAGCCGTACCAAGGCACCCCAATAAGGGCAATTAGTAGGGTGCTTGAAAATAAAATACTCTGCATCATCAGCAGTGGTGGCTTTTGCTCTGATTTTAATGGCTCGGATTGGCGCTGTTCAGACATAGGAGGAGCGGCCTCGGTAATTAAATATAGGTGTTAATGTGTGCATTTTATAGAAAGCCTCCCGCCTTTGACAGTGACGACTTGATGACAAAAGCGTAATTGCCTCAGGACGTGACGGCTTAGCTGTTTTTTTAGCTTAAATTGTCTTGTGGCTCAATACTATGCGCACTTTCCGTGATGCCTTAATCGCTCACTGAAAGCGCTAGCCTATGGTATTGTTACGCATATTAGAGCATCGATTATATTTGCTCAGGGAGTAGGCGAAGTACCATGCCCAGATTGGCAGTATCCCCAGAAAACAATTTTCTTCAGCGTAGGCAAATTCGGGTGCCCCAGTGTTATGGCCGTAGGCTTACGCCATTTTGTATGCTTATTGCTGGTGCCTTTATCAGTGATAGCAGTTTAGCGGCGGGCATGAGTCGGCTCGAAGAAGTGGTGGTTAGCGCCCGCAAAAAGCCTGAATCCCTGCAAGATACCCCCATTTCGCTAACGGTGTTCAGTGAAGAGCGCTTAAAGGTAGAAGGTATTAGTGGTTTGGCCGACATCGCCAGTAAAGTACCGGGTTTAACCATTGAGCCGTTTCCCATTAATGGCGGTAGTTTACGCATTTACATTCGCGGTATTGGCTTGGGCGATATTCAAGTTACCCAAGACACGCCGGTGGCGGTGTATTTGGATGGGGTGTATATCGCGAGATCCAGCGGCACCGCAATGGACGTGGCAGAATTGATGCGCGTGGAAATTCTGCGTGGCCCACAGGGCACCCTTTACGGTCGCAATACGACCGGTGGCGCGATCAATTTAGTGACCCGTCGACCAAGTGTAGAAGCACTGGTATTTAATCAGAGCTTTGGGGTTGGCAACCGCGCTTTTTTTCGGAGTAAAACGAATCTCAACCTGCCATTGACCGACAGTTTGGCAATGAAATTGGCCTACCTCACTGAAAGCCGCGACGGGTTTATGGAAAACTCTGGGCCTGGTGGTGATTTCGGCGATCGTGAAGTGCAGGGGTTTAGATTTGACTTGGCGTGGGACATCAGCGCGAAGCTGCGTTTGGATTACAGCTATGATCGCTCTGAAATGGAGTTTTACAATTACATGTTTCAGGCGATTAATCCGCCGGCGGAAGACGGCGATAAAGGCCAAGCCGACGCCATAAAGCGCAGTGCCCAGGCCAGAACCGTATACGGCCAGCATCGCTTGAGTTCAATGGCGACTAGTGCGCCGCTGGAGGCTTCAAATAGCGAAGTAGAGGGACATGCACTGGTTGTTCATGCTGACTCCCGTCTAGGCGAGCTTAAGTATATTGCTGCGTATCGGGAGCTCCTGGACTCGGCCTATACCGATCTTGGCGGGGGCCTAGGCGCGCCGGACTATCGCCTAGACACGCATCGCTACGATGGCGCGGCGGCAGAGACCGCAAACGGTGGGCCAACGCCCTTGGTTAAACCGACCATCACGCACAGGCAGCAATCACACGAGCTGCAGTTTAGCGGCGAGATTGCCGGCTATGGTCTAGAGTATTTACTTGGCGGCTACTATTTTGAGGAGCAGGGGATTGAAGACAATAGTCCACTCCATCTGCAATTGTATTCATTGGTCGACGGCACCGAAGATGTCTATATCGTGAATTTACTCAGTCAAAAATACGAGGTTGATAATCAGGCCGCGGCGGTTTTTGGCCAATTGCGATGGACCCCGCCGATCTTAGACGATGCTATGCATATCACCGTAGGCGCACGTCACTCTAGGGACCAGCGTTACGCGCTGAAAAATCAGCAGGATGAGGTGTATTTTGAATACCATCCTGGTCTAGCTACTCCCCAAGTTTTCTCGCTGACGACTTTTGCTGAAAACGCTCTACTTGGCGCGGTAATTAACCCGTTGCTCGATCAAGGTGGGCTGCCGGGCGATCGACGCTTCGATAATGTCGCAGGCCAGCGCCGTTTTAAAGATGACTCCTTTAGTTTAATGTTGGAATACGAATTTAACGACGATGTTAATTTGTATGCCAAGGGCGTCGAGGCCTATAAAAGCGGTGGCTTTAACACCCGGGACCCGCAGTTAGATGGTAAGCAGGGCCCTGCCACCGATGGTATTGATTATGGCGTTGGATTTGCCGACGGCTTTGGCGAAGAGAAGGCTCTTAGCGTTGAGGTGGGTGTTAAAAGTGAGTGGCTAAATGGCCGCTTGCGGCTGAACGCCGATGTTTACCAAACCGATTTCGACGATATGCAAATTAACTTTTTATTGAACGGCACGGTGGCTGATACCAAGGTATTGAATGCAGGTCAGGCGAGCATGCGTGGCTTTGAGTTTGATGCCCTAGCTCTGTTGGGCGACTTTGTAGTGGCGAGCCTCGAGTACGTCTATCTCGATGCAGAAATAACCGAAGTAAAAGATAGCTTTGGCAATGACGTCACGCATCGTTACGCCTTTTCTGCTGCGCCTATAAATAGCTTTACGGCTGGGCTAGATTGGCTTATGTGGCAGGGCAATACTGCTAAATTGCAATTGAATGTAAATACCAGCTTTATGGATACTAAACTTGGTGGCGGTGATGTGCAGAAGGCCTTGACGATTATGCCGTCTTATCAGCTGTGGAATGCGCACCTTAGTTTGGAAAAAGTGCCGTTTGCGCAAGGTGAGTTCAGTGTAGCGCTTTGGGCTAAAAATATATTGGATAAAGAGTACGAGGTTTACGCAATTGATAACCTACCGCAGGCCGATCGCGCGGTGGTGTGGGGCGAACCCCGAAGTTTTGGCGTGGAGTTGGCTTACCATTTTGAATGATTGACTGCAGTGACTCAGCCTTGTTAATTTAGTTAATAAATGACGAAATCAAAATAAAAATATTGGGATGTAAATGAGCTTGCGAATTGGAATTGTCGGCGCGGGTAGCATCGGCTGCTATATTGGCGGAGCCTTGCAAATGGGTGGCGCCGAAGTTTGCTTTTTAGGGCGTGAGCGCATGGCGAGCGAACTTGCCGAACACGGTCTACATATCAGTGACTTTCGGGGTATGAAATATTCGCTGCCGGCATCGGCGCTGCATTTTCATACTGAGTTTAGGAGCCTGCCGGAGTTAGATTTTATTATTGTCACAGTTAAGTCGGGTGACACTGCTGCGATAGCGGAGCAATTGGCCGTTGTAGGCACCGGCGGGGCAACGATAATTAGTCTTCAAAATGGCGTAGCGAATGCAGCCTTGCTGAGTCAAGCCATGCCTAGCGCTTTAGTGCTGTCTGGCATGATTGCTTTTAATGTCTTACAGCGCGGCGAGGGTCGATTTCACGCGGGCACCGACGGTGCGGTCATTGTGCAGGCTGCACCTAGGCTGGATAAAATCGGCACTGCACTGGTTGCCAGCGGCACGCCATTTGAAACCCATCGCGATATGCGCTCGGTGCTGTGGTCTAAATTATTACTAAACTTGAATAACCCGATTAATGCGCTGTCGAATTTGCCCCTGAAAACCGAGCTATCCCAACGTGCTTATCGGCGCTGCCTAGCGCTGCTGCAGCGCGAGGCGCTGGCGGCAATTACCGCCGCCGATATTCCCGTGCAACGCTTGACTGCCGTGCCGGCAAGTATGCTGCCGTATATTTTAAATCTGCCCGATTTTTTGTTTACCCGCTTGGCGCAACCCATGTTGGCCATGGATCCTTTGGCGCGCTCTTCAATGTGGGAAGATCTCGAGCGTGGCCGTAAAACGGAGGTTGAGTGGCTAAACGGTGAGGTAATTTCCCTAGCCCGTGAGCACGGCTTAAACGCGCCGGTGAATAGTCGTTTAAAAGCTTTAGTACATGCAGCAGAACAGGGCGGGCGTCGCGATTACAGCGGCGAGGAATTGCTGGCGTTGATTAGCGCTTAACACCAGCATCTGTAGCCGTTTTAATTAGAGCGGGATACGATTTAAAAGTAGGTCTTTGGCCATGACCCAATCGCCAATAAAACTGTAAAGCGGATGCTTAAAGGTGGCCGGTTTGTTTTTTTCAAAGAAAAAATGCCCAACCCAAGCAAAGCCGTAACCTATTATGGGCAGCGCCCAGAGCAATACCCAGTGCTGGGTGAGTACCGCAGTGAATAGCACGCAAAGAACTAAAATACTGCCAACTAAATGCAAGCGGCGGCAGGTTTTGTTGCAGTGTTCTTGTAGATAATAGGGATAAAATTCGGCAAAACTTGTGAAGGATGTTTGTGCTTCAGTGTGCTCGTTCATGATGTTCCCTCTGTTGAATGGCTAATTTAGTCGGCGTAGCCTGGGTTCTGACGCTCAAGTTTGCGCAGCAGTCCTGGCCACGCTAGCCCGCCAAATAAACCACCGGTCACAATTTTAGCAGCTTCTTTCACGCCCTCGACAATTGCTGGATTAATTGGTGTTAGGTCGCGATTGCCTGCCAGTGCGCGCACCTGAATCATACAGCTAGCTTCGAAGATGTACATGGCTAAAAAGGCGTCAGCGGGACTAGCGCCAACGGTGAGCAAACCGTGATTGCGCAACATCAAAAAAGTATTGTCGGCGAGATTGCTGACCAGCCGCGGCTTCTCGTCTTCGTTGAGGGCTATGCCCTCGTAGTCGTGGTAGCCAAGGCTGGCTAACACCAAGGTCGACTGCTGTGAGAGGGCTAAAACGCCGTCGCGCTGGGCAGATACTGCCACGCCATTTAAGGAATGGGTGTGCATAACACATTGGGCGTCTTCTCGGGCTTGGTGAATGGCGCTGTGAATGGTAAAACCAGCGGGGTTAACGGGGTAGGGAGAGTCGGCTACTTTTTCGCCATTGAGGTCAATTTTCACCAGCGACGACGCGGTGATCTCCTCGAACATCATACCATATGGGTTGATTAAAAAATGGTGTTCGGGGCCGGGAATACGCGCGGAAATATGGGTGAAGACCAAATCGTCCCAGCCAAACATGGCCACCAGCCGGTAAGCTGCGGCAAGGTCGACCCGCAACTGCCATTCTGATTCCGAAACCTGATCTTTGAGTGATATTGTCATATTGCGTGTGTCCTCGTTATTCTATTTGGCAATACATGGGCTGTTGTTAAGCTATAGCCCATTCTGGCGGCAGGGTGCTAGAGAATCTGTCACTTAGGCGACAATGTTACTGATATTGGAGAAAATATGGTGCTACGTGAACGGATGGTGTTGTGATTGATAAACGACAGATTCTAACGGCCAATCCTTTGTTGTCGGGCTTACCCAGCGATGTGGTCGAGCAATTGATGGCGGTGAGCGTGGTGCGCGAGTTGCTAGACAGCGAGCGGCTCTATTCCCAAGGCGATAACGGCGACGGTTTGTTTGGCGTGATCCAAGGGCGTATTCGCCTGAGTAATTGCAGTAAAGAGGGAAAAGAGTTGCTGGTGATGTTGGTCGAGCCCGGTGATTGGATTGGTGAAATTTCTCTGCTCGATGGTCTACCGCGTAGCCACGATGCGGTAGCCGTGGGTGATAGTGCGGTGTTGTTTTTGCCTCGTGCAAAATTCGATGCCCTGCTTAAGGCGCGACCCGAATTGTATCAATTTTTTATTCCCATGCTGTGTCGTAAGCTGCGTTTGGCACTGAGCTACGTTGAAGGGGCCGCTTTATTTTCGCTTACTGAACGCTTAGCGCAGCGTATTTTAGAACTACTTAAATTTTATGGTGTAGACGACGGTGGTAAAGGCACGCTGATCAATGTGCATTTACCCCAAGAAGATCTCGCGAAAATGCTGGGGGTGTCGCGACAGGCGATTAGTCGGGAATTAAAGCGTTTGGAGAACGATGGTGTTATTGAGTTGGCCTACGGCAAGTTGCGGGTGATGGACCCGCACGCGTTAGAGCGTGCCTTGGTTTAATAAATACGAGATTAAAACAATAACGGCGCCACTAGGGCGCCGTTATTGTTACTGCGTAATGGATTTAGAAGTTGTAGACCAAGGTCACGGCTGTTTCACGGTCCATGTGCACGGTATCGGTGGGCACAGTTTCGTTATAAGTCATGGTATAGCTGAGTTTAAGCCCCAGTCCGCCGACAATTTTAGTTTTTAATGAGGTAATAGATTTGGTGACGGTGTTTTCTTCGCCAGATTCCACCGTGAGCTTTTGCTCAAAGGTCGCGGTCTCAGAAACAGCTGCCGAGAAGTCGGTAGATAAACGCAAGATCGCCTCTGAAACTTGACCGTCGCCAGCGGGACTGTCGGTTTCAAATTCGCTAATCCTAAAACCGGGGCCGATTTCAGCGTCCCAAGTCATTTTTGGGGTTTTTAATAGGCGCCGACCGTAACCCGCTGCTACGGTAGCCTGATATACATAGCCACTAAAGCGATCTTTTGTAGCAGATGCATAGCCAAAGCTATAGTTAAACTCACTGAAATCGTAAGCAAGGCGATTGTTTAGCGCGTATTTCTCTGCGGAGCGCACACCTGCCGCTTCACTGTTTTGGGCTTCCGCAGCAATATCGTAAGTCCATTGGCCACTGACCCGTTTACCATTGGTTTTAGCAATGGCGCTGGATTCTTTGCTATTGCCTTCAAGCTGAAAGTAGCCGAACTCGACATCGCCTTTCCAGCTTGGTGGATTAGATTGCGCATAGGCGCTGCTGGCGCTAAAAGCGGCGGCTAATGCAGCCGCCAAGGTGGTTTTGCTGTACGTCATTGTGGTCCTTAATACTAAGTTAAAGTGTTGCCGATCAAGATTCTTTATGGAAATGCACATCCATTTGGGGGTAGGGAATACCGATACCTGCGGCGTCAAAGGCATTCTTAAGGTCTTCTACCAATTTCCAGCGCGTAGGCCAGTAATCTGACGTGGCTACCCATGGACGGCATACTAAGTTCACTGAAGAATCACCCAGCTCAGCGACCGCAATTGTCGGCGCCGGATCTTTGAGTATACGGGCTTCAGCCTCAACCAGTTTTTGTAGAATCTCCTTGGCCTGACGCATATCGGCGTCATAAGAAATACCAACAATTAAATCGATGCGGCGGCGGGGCATAACGCTGTAGTTAGTAATCGCGTCGGACATCACCTTGGAATTAGGGATAATAATCCGTTTGAAATCACCAGTGAGCAGAATGGTTGAAAATAGACTAATGCTTTCAACGGTGCCTGAACAACCGCCTGCATCAACCCAATCGCCAACTTTGCAGGGCCGAAATGCTATTAGAAGTACGCCGGCGGCGAAGTTGGCCAGTGAGCCTTGCAGAGCCAAGCCCACGGCTAAACCAGCGGCACCCAAGGCTGCAATAACCGAGGCGGTTTGAATGCCTGCGTGGGCAAGGGCGGGGATAGCGGTTAGTGCAAAGAGAATTGAAAAAACCAGTTTGCTAATGAAGTTAGTTAAGGTGGAGTCAATACTGCGTTTGCCCATGGCGGTTTTGATTATGCCTGATACAAATTTGGCGACCCAATATCCGATTAAGATCATTGCCAGTGCACCGGCAATGCGAAGGCCGACCGAGGTAATCTCGGGGCCGTATTGTTCTATAAGTAACTGAATTTCTTTAGAGTCCATAAATCTTCGCCTGATCTCTGATGAATGTGGCCACAATTATAAACATGGACCGGAGTGTTACCACAATGGCGCTGGCACCAAAGCCTAAGGCGTTGCGCAGATACCTTCTCATTTAAGTACTTTTTCTATTTAAATGATAATGATTATCATTTAGTATTGGGTCTGCGCTTGGTTTTATGAAAAGGAGAGTGACCATGACGATGCGTTTTTTGTGTGAGACCCACCGCCAGCAGTTGCTGCGGAGTCAGGCGGTGGCAGAAATACGGTGGGACGAGTGGATGGAGGCGGGACGGGAGGCACTTAGCCAAAAGGACTGGCGAGCAGCGCTGAAGTATTTAGGCTCTAGCTATGAGCTGAGTGAATTACTGCTGGCACAGTGTTCTGTGCCAGAATTATCTTATTTAGACCGCTACATGGTCTCCGGCCACTTTTTGGCGGAATGTTTACGCCACTGCGGTGAGCATCAGTTGCAAAGACATTGTTTGCTTGAGGTTCATTATCGTCTACTCGCAATCCTGCGCAGCCCCCAAGGCCAAGGCTTGCCCTTGCAGCGCAATATTGAAATTTCCCTACAGATGTTAACCCGTCATTACGACGCTACCGGCGAGGTCGATTCTTTCCTTGCCTGTCGGGCCGAAACACAGCGCTTGCTGCAACGCAGTGTTCATTAGAATTGTCATTAGATAGTTTTGCGGGCAACAGCGGTGTTCTGCCGCTTGCAATATGGCTCCATTAGACTATTTCTTATATTAGTTTTCGCTATCGAAATGAGCCTACTTGAGCCGGCGTTGGTAGCGATATCATCGCGTTCAGTTCAGTAGATGTGTGAGTGTTCGCATTAAGTTGGTATGCTGAGTTGATTGATAGGGAGAAGTGTATGGATCCGAAACAATTGCATGAGCAGTTACAGCGCCTGCAAACAGAAATTGATGGTTTAACTGTTGATCAAGACAATCGCGCAAAGCTACATGCCTTGGTCGACGATATTGACCGCGAATTAGGTGTTGGCCCTCAGTTTGTATTGGAAGACAGTAGTTTACAGGATCGTTTAGAAGAGCTTGTTTCTAGTTTTGAGGTTGAGCACCCCACTGTGGCCGGAATTTTAAAAGATATCATGGTTAAGCTCGCCAGTATTGGCGTGTAATTTCGGCGTATTCTGCCGGTGAATGTATGGCGTGATAGCCGAGGTTTTCCTCCTAGATAAACACCTTTGTACGGTTAAATACCGCGACTTTAGTTTACGGTTCGTTCGCCCAGCTCCGTTTAACCGAAGTATTGCCGCATTGTGTGGTGCTACTCTTGGGTTGAGCTGCCGCTAAGATTTATTTTTTGGCCAATGTTTTTGTGCTTTGGGTCGTAGTAGTGTCGTGGTTGGTCACCGCATGTGATATGTGGCTTTAACGACGGAAAACTGGCGAGAGAAGCACATGGTGAATAAAGATCGTAAAGCATTGGGTGACATCCTCGGGGCGGGGCGCTTAACCATAGATGCGATTGCTGGAGTCACCGACATCGCCGAAGGCCTGCACCACGCTATTCTCAGTTTTGGCGGTGTTCTTGACGGCGGTGATGCCGAACGTGAAGACGCTCAGCGCGTGGACGAGAACGCCAAACAGTTAAACAACAAGCGCACCACAGGCGTTAGCGGCTTGGTGTATCGCAGTATCCGGCACATCAATACTTGGCTTGGTATTGGCCTCGATGCCTTAATTCAGCGTTTAACCAATACTATTGCCAATAACCAAGCTTCGCCAGGGCGGGCGGCGGTGGTGTCGGCGCTCAATGGCATATTAGGCGATCATCTGCAGCGCAAGGGCAACCCACTTGCGATCACCATGGCTTTTTGTCGCGATGGCAATGCCCTCAATGCCACTGAGCTTGTGGCCTTACTGGCCGAGCACAAAGAAATTGCGTTATTTGTTCACGGCCTGTGTATGAATGATCAGCAGTGGACGCGACGGGGTCACAATCATGGTGAATTGCTTGCTACCGAACTGGGCTTTACGCCCTTGTATCTGCGTTACAACACCGGTTTACACACCTCAGAAAATGGCCGCGCGCTCGCGGAGTTAATGGACATGCTCGGCGGCTGCGGCGGCCCCGACACGGCGTTTTATATTGTCGCTCACAGCATGGGCGGCTTGGTGTCGCGCAGCGCCTATCATTACGGCACCGCGCAGGGGCAGCGCTGGCCAGAACAGCTACGGAAAATCGTTTTTTTGGGTACGCCCCATCACGGCGCGGCTTTGGAGAGAGGCGGCAATTGGATTAACGTATTGCTCGACAGCAATCCCTATAGTTCACCCTTTTCGCGCTTGGCTAAAATCCGCAGCAGCGGCATCACCGATCTGCGTTATGGCAATGTGCTCGACGAGGACTGGGCTATTGGCGACCGCTTTGCAATGGCTGGCGATCAGCGGCGCGCGTTGTCTTTACCTAAATTGGTAGATTGTTATGCCATTGCGGCGACGACCTCGCTAGACACCTACCCAGTACTAAATAATATGCTCGGCGATGGCTTGGTGTCGGTGACTAGCGCACTGGGCCAGCACCGTGACTCGCGCTTTAATTTGAATTTTTATCCTGACCGGCAGTGGTTGGGGCGAGGCCTGCATCATATGGATTTGCTGAACGACGCGGGCGTTTATTCTGTGCTGAAGTCGTTTCTTGAGGTGGCCGAATCTGAATTCAGGGTCATAGAATAGCAAGCGTGATTAGCTAATGGATGGGGCTTATGGCGACGTTTCATATTGTAGAGGGTGATATTTGCACAATGGCAGTGGACGCCATTGTTAATGCCGCCAACAACAGCTTGTTAGGTGGCGGTGGCGTAGACGGGGCAATTCATCGCGCTGCCGGCCCCGAATTACTGGCCTATTGCCGCCAATTACAAGGCTGTGAAACCGGCGATGCCAAACTCAGCCCAGCATTTTTACTGCCGGCTAAGGCGGTAATTCACACCGTTGGGCCAGTTTGGCGCGGGGGCGCGCACGGCGAGGCAGCCCTACTGGCTTCTTGCTACCGGCGTTGCATTGAAGTTGCCGATGCCGAGGGTTTTCGGTCTATTGCCTTTCCGGCAATAAGCTGTGGGGTTTACGCTTATCCCAATGGCCCCGCGACTGAGATCGCGGTGGCCGCGCTGCGGCGCTGGGCGGCAAATAGCTCGGTAGAGGACATTTACTTGCTTGCCTTTAGTACTGAAATGCGCGGCCACTGGGCGGCTGCCATCGCCGCTACAGAGGCTTAAAAAGCTTAATTCGCGCTGTTTGATTTCTGCTTGGCGGCTTCGATAGCTGCGCCGAGGGTTTGCGCGGTTTGTGGTCCCATTAGGCTGGCCACCAGTTTGCCGTCGGGGCTGATGACTAAGGTGGTCGGTAGTACTTGGGGACGCGGAATACCGAACGTAGGGGCTGGGTCGGCGCTTAAAGATGAAAACTCGATACCCATGTCGGCAATGGCGGCGGTCAGCGCGTCACCCTCTAAACCGTCGTAGTTAATACCGTAAATACGGATGTCGGCATGGTTTTTGGCAAAATCATTTAGCTCGGGAATCTCGTCGCGGCAGGGGCCGCACCATGTTGCCCAATAATTTATAAACTGCCACTGGCCCTGTGCGAATTGGCCGCTATCGCCGTTAACCGTGGTGAAATCGGGTTTGCTACAGGCGCTTAAACATAAAAACAGCGTGCCAAGGAGTGTGCGAATTGAATTTGTCGTCATGGATGTACTCAATGCTGGTCCTGCCTAGGGGGCGGGCGGTGTATAATGCCCGCTGTTAAAATGTGAAATTATTACGCGGGGAGCCAATGTCCGATTACACAATTTACCACAATCCACGGTGTTCAAAGTCGAGACAAACACTGCAGCTATTGATTGATCGCGGCATTGAGCCGCAAATTATAGCGTATTTAGACACCCCACCGTCTAAAACCGAGCTTAAAGACCTAATCGCTAAGTTGGGTGTAAAGCCCCGGGCTTTACTTCGCAAAGGCGAAGATGCCTATAAAACACTGGGTTTAGCCGATACCAGTAAAACCGATGCGCAATTGATGGCGGCAATGCTGCAAGAGCCAAAGTTAATTGAGCGGCCAATTGTAGTCAGCGGTGAGCGTGCAGTATTGGGGCGGCCGCCAGAAAATGTATTGGCGTTGATTGATTAATTAGATGCAGTTGGAAATTGTAGAGGGCAGTGTTGTTGAGCAGTGAATCTTATGTATTGGTATTGTATTACAGCCGTCACGGCGCTACTGAGCGCTTGGCTCAGCAAATAGCGCGCGGAGTGGAGCAAGCGGGGGTGGAGGCGAGAATTCGCACTGTGCCCGCGGTGTCTGCGGTGTGCGAGGCGACTGCCGACGATATTCCCGACAGCGGCCATCTCTACGCGAGCGAAGACGATCTGCGCAATTGTGCGGGTTTAGTGATGGGTAGCCCCACTCGCTTTGGCAATATGGCCGCAGCACTGAAATATTTCCTCGACGGCAGTTCCAGCTTGTGGATGAGCGGCGCGCTCATTGGCAAGCCGGCGGCGGTATTTACCTCGAGCGCGAGCCTGCACGGTGGCCAAGAAACTACCTTATTGAGCATGATGCTGCCACTATTGCACCACGGCATGGTGATTGCTGGCCTGCCCTATAGTGAGGCGGCGTTAACAACTACCCAAACGGGTGGCACACCTTATGGCGCCTCGCATGTGGCGGGGCAAGACGGCCGCGCGGTGGATGACACTGAGCTAGAATTAGCGGCAGCACTGGGTCGGCGTGTAGCACTTTTAAGTAAAAAACTGCAACCCTGAGGTAGTAATGACGGCAATTGAAAAACGTGCGGCACTGGCAGCATGGGTAATGAAAATTAGTTACATCGCTTTTTTATTGAGTCTGAGCTTGGGAACATGGGTTTGGGTTCAGGAGGGCCGCCAGCCCAGCATTACTATTTGGCTAATTCGGGTGGTGCCCATATTGTTGTTTGCCTACGGGGTTTTTAAACACCAGCTGCGCAGTATTGCTTGGCTGTGTTTTGCTATTTTATTGTATTTTGCCATGGCGGTAACCGAGGCGATGTCGCCTTATGTGATCTGGTTTAACTATATTGAGTTGGCGGTGGTGGTAATGTTGTTTTGCAGTGCGACGATATTTATTCGCTGGCAGGCACAAATGCTGAAAGCTAAGCATATAGAAAAGGTGTCGGGCGAATGACAGTGACCAAAAAACGTGGGTTCTTCTCACGCGTGGGCGGCGCTATTGACGCTACTCGGCGCTGGACCATTAATATTGTGTTTTTGCTGTTTGTTGGCCTTGTGCTCATGGCGGTGTTCAGCACCGAGCGGCTTACCGTTCCGGATGGCGGGGTATTGATTGTGGCGCCGCAAGGGGTGGTGGTAGATCAAATCACCGCCGTTGACGCCTTAACTCAGTTGAGTGCCGAGGGTTTGCCTAGCGAAACTTTGCTTAGTGACTTAACCGAAACCATTGAGCTGGCCACCGATGATCCGCGCATTGAAGTAATGCTACTGCAACTGGATGAGCTTGATCATATTGGTTTGAGTAAAACCTTAGAGCTGTCGGAGTCAATAAATCGCTTCCGCGACAGTGGCAAGACCGTGGTTGCTTCCGCCAGCCACTATGACCAAGATCAGTATTTGTTGGCCAGTTTTGCCGACCAGATTTTTGTACACAATATGGGCGGCGTGGGCATTGAAGGTTTTGCGGTAATCCGCAATTATTTTTTGGATGCCATTAATAAGCTGAAAATTCGTTTTCATGTTTTTAAGGTGGGTAGTTTTAAGTCGGCAGTTGAGCCACTGCTTCGCAACGACATGTCGGATGCGGCAAAAGAATCGAATAAAGCTTGGCTTGATCAGTTGTGGACGGTGTACAGCAATACCGTTACCGCACGACGGGGAATTAGCGCTCAGCGCCTTGATTACTATGTAAACCATATCGACGATGTGATGGCCAAGGTCGATGGTGATGCCGCCCAAGCAGCGCTTGATTATGGCTTGGTCGACGGTATTGTCAGCCGGCCAACCCTGCGCAGTATGCTCGCTGAGCGGGTGGGTGAAGATAAAGACGGTATTTATAAACATATTTTCTATCGTGATTATTTGGCGCTGAGCAAAGGTCTGCGGCCACTTAAAACAGCGGCCGTGGGCATTATTGTGGCCAGTGGCAATATTGTTGACGGCAGTCAACCCGCAGGCACGATCGGCGGTGATAGCTTAGCTAGCCTGATTCGTGACGCGCGGAAAGATGACGAAATAAAGGCGGTGGTGCTGCGTATCGACAGCGGCGGCGGTTCGGCCTTTGCTTCGGAAGTGATTCGCGCCGAGCTGGTCCAATTGCAGGAAGCTGGTAAACCGCTGGTTGTCTCTATGGGTAGTATGGCTGCTTCTGGCGGTTATTGGATTGCCGCTGGTGCGGATGAAATTTGGGCAACTCCGGCAACCCTTACCGGTTCAATTGGAATTTTTGGCGCTTTTCCTACTGTAGATGAGATGTTGAGCGGGCTTGGTATCAGCGCCGATGGTATTGGCACCAGTGCAGTAGCCGGTAAATTGCGTCCGGATATTCCCCTCGACCCAATTTTAGCGCGGGCGATTCAATCGGGTATTGAGCACGGTTACCGACGATTTATTAATATTGTTGCCGATGGCAGAAACAAGCTTGTAGAGCAGGTCGAGCCAATCGCTGAGGGGCGGGTGTGGAGTGGCATAGATGCCCAGCAGCTGGGCTTGGTTGATCAATTGGGCGGGCTTAAACAAGCCGTGGCCTCGGCGGCGGCGCTAGCGGGTTTACCCGATGCGAATAGTCGTGTACTGCAGCTGCCACTAAGCCCAGAAGAAGAGCTGATGAAGCTGTTGCTGGGTTCGGGTATGGTTAAGCAATTGCTGCAAACCTCGTCGCCGCTGCTGAGTACGCTAAATAGCGTGTTGCCGGCGTGGTCTTCTATGCTGCAATTGCGCGATAGTCGCGGTGTATATGCTTACTGCATATTGTGCGTTGCGCCCTAGGGAATGATTAATCGAGCACAGTGGCTAATACGGCCGCTGTGCCTTAACTGGCTACGGTATTTTGTGGGTAGAGCTGGCGCCACAATTCAAAGCCGCCATCCATGCTGTAAACCTCGGTAAAGTCTTTTTCTACAAAATACTGGGCCGCACTTTGGCTGCTGTTGCCGTGGTAGCAGTAAATAATGAGCGCTTGATCTGGGTCGGCAGCTTCAATAAATTGCTGCAGACTTTGATTGTCTAAATGGCTGGCCTGAGGGATATGGGCGGCGCTGAATGATTGCTCATCACGAACGTCGGCGACTTGGCAGTTGCCGGCTTTGAGCATCGCGTGGGCGTCTTGGGGCGAAATATGTTTAAACATAGGCATAGTACTTATCTGTTCTGTAAATAGAGGCTTATAGTACCGCGATGAGAACAAAAACAGAACGGCGCCGGCGTGGCGGCCAATTTTCTTTATTAGATCGCTTTAGCAGCTTGCGCGATGCCCTCAATGGTTTGGGCATTTTAATTGTTGAACAGCACAATGCCCGCATTCATTTGGTGGTTGCTATTTGTGTGCTGGCGCTGGGCTTATTAACGGGCTTAAATGGGCTGGAGTGGCTTTTGATATTTGCCGCCATTAGCTTGGTGTGGATGGCCGAGGCCTTTAATAGCGCCTTGGAGTATGTGTGCGACGCCGCGGTGCCGGAAGCCCATGAGTTGATCGGTAAGGCTAAAGACGTGGCGGCGGCCGGCGTTTTAATTTGTAGTGTCTTTGCCGTATTGGTCGGCGTCTGGGTGTTTGTGCCAGGTTTGCTGCGCTAACTCAAGTCACACATTTTAAATTATAACTCCGATGCTAATTCTCGGCGGGATTTAGATCCCGCCAGCCCGCGCGCGTCCTCTAGTACCATATACATACACGGAATGAGTATCAGAGTAATGACGGTGGCAAATATAATGCCGAAGCCGAGAGATACCGCCATGGGAATCACGAATTGAGCCTGCAGGCTCTCTTCGAGCAGCATGGGTAGCAGGCCAAAAAAAGTTGTTAGAGATGTTAGCAGTATTGCCCTAAAGCGCAGGCAACCTGAATCAACCACCGCATCTAATAGCCGCTCACCGCGAGCCAGCGCCGAGTTAATAAAATCGACCATAATTAAGCTGTCGTTGACGACCACCCCAGACAGGGCAATAACCCCAAAAAACGACATCATGCTAAAGGATAAATCGAGCACGATGTGGCCAACCACCGCGCCGATAATGCCAAAGGGTATAACGCCCATAATAATAAACGGCTGGGCGTAGGAGCGAAGAGGCACTGCTAGTAGTGCATATATGCCAAATAGGGCGACCACAAAGCCAATGCCTAGACTTTTCATTAAGGTGCCCATTTCCTCACTTTCACCGCTGAACTGTACTTTAACA
Organism: Zhongshania guokunii; assembly: GCF_040892635.1. Classification (NCBI taxonomy): domain Bacteria; kingdom Pseudomonadati; phylum Pseudomonadota; class Gammaproteobacteria; order Cellvibrionales; family Spongiibacteraceae; genus Zhongshania; species Zhongshania guokunii. Next base: position 180,544 of record NZ_JBFRYA010000006.1, read on the forward strand.
GCGGGATAGCGACCGGCAAATTTGGCTTTAATCAGATTCTCCATTATGTCGGAAGTTACTTTGCTGGGGCTGGTGAACTCTTTGTCTACCTGGGAGCTGACATTGATTGAGCGCTCGCCGTCGATACGTTTGCGCTGACTGAAGCCCGGTTCAATTTTAATGTCGGCCACACTACTCAGCGGCACATAGGCTTGGTCTGCAGAGCGAATATACATGTTTTGCAGGTCAGAGACGGCTTCACGCTCATTGCGGGGGTAGCGCACCATGACTTTTACTTCGTCGTTGCCGCGCTGTATGCGCTGGGCTTCGGCGCCGTAGAAGGTGTCGCGTAACTGCCGGCCCAAGGATGCCGAGGTGATTCCTAAGACTTCGGCGCTAGGTTTAATCTCTAAGACAATCTCGTCCTGAATTGCGCTGGCGCCATTGCGAATGTCGAATACGCCTTTGTAGTGGCTTAGCGCCTCTTCTAAATCCTTTGCGGCGGCTTCTAGCTGGCTGTCGGAATTGCTGCTCAATTTAAAGGAAATAGCGGGGCCCGAACTTTGGTCGGCACTGCTCACTGACATGATTTTAGCACCGGGCACTTCGCCGATTTTTTCACGCCAGCGGCGGGAAATTTCATTGCCGTCGATATCGCGTTGCTCATTTTTGGTGAGCTCCACCATAAATGTCACTGTCCTGCCAGACGAGCCAAAGGCGACCACGTGGCTGACGAGGCGCTTGTTGGCGTCGGCGGGGTGCTGGTTTTGGTATTCGGTGTCAATGTCGTGCAGAGCCTTGTCCATTTGTTCAAAGGCCAATCGAGTTTGGGCTTCGGGCGTGCCTTCTGTCATTTCTAAATTGGCTTTAATAAAATCGCTGGGAACTTCGGGGATCAATACAAAACGGATAACGCCGCCGCTGATAAGGCCAACGGTAATAATCAGCAGGGCAAGGAAGCTCGCACCGGTGATATAGCGCTTGGCGATGGCAAGGTGGATAAAGGGGCGATAATGATTTTCCACAAAAGCGGTGAGCATTTTGTTGGAGTAGCGCGGTATACGGTTGAGCTTTTGCCAGATACCGCCGGTACTCGGTTTACTGTGGGCCAAGTGAGCTGGCAGTATCCATTTAGACTCAATCAATGAAAAACACAGACATAATATAACCACCCAACCCACGGATTCTGGGAAGGGCGAGAATGAACCCTCGGTAAATAAGGTGGGTGAAAATGCCATGATGGTTGTAAGTACACCGAAGGTCGCGGGGGTTGCAACCCGTAACGCGCCGGTTATTACCGTATCAATAGAGTGGCCTTTGCTCTCGGCTTCTGCGTAAGCACTTTCGCCAATAATAATGGCGTCGTCGACGACAATGCCCAGCACTAAAATAAAGCCAAACAGACTGAGCATATTTAGGCTAATACCAACGATAGGCATCATCGCAAAGGTGCCTAAAAAGCATATCGGTAGACCAACCATCACCCAAAAGGCGAGCTTCACGTCGAGGAATAGCCCGAGCACGATAAACACCAGCAGGGCGCCCATCCCTAGGTTTTTCAACATCATGTCCATACGGCCTTCGAGGTAGAAGGTGATGTCGGCCCAACTGGTGATATTGACCCCGTCTGGGAGGGTGTCGCGCTTCTGGGCTACGTATTTTTTAGCGGCATCGGCAACGGTAATAATGTCTTGTTTACCAACCGCAAAGACCTGCAGGCCGATACTGGCTTGGCTGTCGAAAAACGAGAAGCCGTCTTGCTCTACAAAGCCGTCGCGAATGGTGGCGATGTCACCTAGGGTCAGCCGAGTGCCATCGGGATTAGTGATTAGGACTAGGCGTTCAAATTCGTGCTGGTGGCGGGCTTGACCCCGGGTGCGCAGCATAATGTCGCCATTGCTGGTTTTAATCGAACCGCCAGGAAGGTCGAGGGATGAGCGCCGGATCGACTCCGCAACATCACTGAGGCTGAGTCCGTATTGGAGTAAAGTGTGCTCGGGAATTTCAATGCTAATTTCAAAATCGCGGGCGCCGTTAATTTGTACAAAGGCGATATCGTCGTCGAGCATTAATTCTTGCTTAACCTGTTCGGCCAATTCCTTGAGGCCGCGCTCGTTGATATTGCCATAGAGCTGGATATTCACTGCGTGATTGTTGAAATCGATACGTTTTATAACGGGTCGTTCGGCTTGCTCTGGAAAGCTGACGATGCCGTCGACCGCGCTTTTAATTTCGTCCATTACTGCCAGGGTATCGTAGCCATCGAATATTTCCACGGTGAAGCTGGCGGCGGATTCATTGGCGGTGGACTCAATGCTTTCGATGGACTCAATGTCTTTGAGTGCTTCTTCTATTTTGAGAACTACACCTTTCTCTACCTCGTCTGGGGTGGCGCCGGGATAAGGTACGATGATGCTAACGAGATTTAATTCAAAATCTGGCTGAAGCGTACGCTGAATACTCAGTGCTGAGCCAATACCTATACCAATAATAATAATCATCAGTAAGTTGGCTGCCACTGAATTACGGGCAAACCACGGAATTGTGCCTTTGTGGGTGTCGAACTCGGGAGTTAAACTCATAGCGGCGAACGCTCGCTGTGAAGAACGGCAATACTATTGTGCGCAGCTGGTGATTTAATCAGAGTGCTGGTTTTACTTTGGTGATTGATTTTAACCTTGGTGCCAGCAATGGCATTGGGAATGGTCGACAGGCAAATTACGTCACCGTCGCTGAGGCCTTCGTAGACATAGACTAGCGAGCCCTCGGTGCGCAGGGTTTTAACATCGCGACTGCTTAATTTTTGCTCGCTGTCGAGCACCCATACTTTATTGCCGGTGCGTAAAATATAGCGGGGGATGGCAATGAGTTGATCGATTTGCTTACCGCTGATCTCAGCTTTGACGAAGCTGCCCATCATCAAGATGTCACCCTCGCTGTCGAGGCGGTAGGGGTCGTTGATTTCGGCAACCGCGAATAATACGCGGCTGCGCTCATCGAGTACGCCTTCGGTACGCACGATATTACCTTGCCAGTGTTGGCCTAAGTCGTTTTCTATACTCACCGTGGGCGCGGCATTTGGTTGGCTGCTATTGGGCAGATCCAAGTAGCGCAGGCGGTCGGCGGGAATTGGCAGGCGAATTTCGGCGCGGTCAATCGCAAAAATTTGGCCGAGCTGGCTGCCGGTGGTGACATATTGACCGAGGTCGACGTTGCGGCTTTTTATCATGCCGCGGTAGGGCGCCCTAATTTCGGTACGGCTGAGGTTATTTTTGGCAAAGCTGACGTCTGCTAACGCAGCTTGTAGTTTTGCTTCGGCTTCTTTTAGCTGGGGTTCGCGTAGCGCTAGGCTTAGGGCGTCTTGGCTGGCATGTTTGCGTGGGTATTTTTGGAGGTCGGTGCGCGCAGCTGCGGCCAAGCCCTTTTCATGAAGCAGGTTGCTCTCGGCGCTGGCGAGATTGGCTTCGGCGCGCTTTAGGTCAACCTGATAGTTGCGGTCATCAATGGCAAGTAATAGCGCGTCTTTTTCAACCAGGCCACCGCTTTCAAATTGCTGGGCAACCTTCACGACCTTACCCGAAACTTCTGAAACGAGGCTGGTCTGGGTGCGCGGCAGAACATTACCCTGGGAGTTCACCGCAATGGACAGGGTTTGCTTTTCGGCGATGGCAACGTCAACAATCAGCTCTGGGGGAACAATCGTGATGGTTTCAGCCGGGGGCTTCATTGCGTAAAAACCACCGGCAATAACACCTGCAAGGATAAGTATGATCACCACGATGACGGCTTGATTAGACTGTTTCAACACACGAATGGTCTCTTTGGGGCGTAATGGTATTCGTCACTGTGACTGACGCGAGCGTTTGCTACTTGGCGGCAAGGCGTTATGTATAGCACGCCAAGTAACATAGTCGCTGCATTGTATCGTTATAACGGCGGCGATGGTGTGACAAAGTTTTAATCCGTGCGTATCCAGTTTTCGCCGGTGTCAGCTTCGCGGGGAAGGGGAATGCTTGGTTTCCAATCCAGCCAGTTTGGCTCTGGGTTTTGGAACAGCGGAAATACTTTGCCGGAGCTGACCTGTGGGGCCAGAGGTTTAGTGTCGGGGGTTGCAAAGGCAATGCCGCCCTCTAGTAAGGATTCGATGGATTTGCTGCGGATCGTGGCGCCGCTGAATAAGCCGAATTTCACAGCGATACCACTGGAGTTCCAAAACACCGTTTTTTCTCGGACTAAGCCCGCATAGCGCGCTTCGATATTGATATGAATTAAGGTTTGGCTAGCGTCCTCGGCTAACTCGTAACCAAATACCTCTCCCACCGGAATGTCGCGGTAAAAGACTTTTATGCCTTCTTTGATCGAGCCGCGCTGGGGTGAGGTCACTATTAAATTAAGTCCGCTGCTGGGCTTGCTCAGCGGTGGTGGCTTATCCAGCGCTGCAAATTTGGTTTGCGGCGTGCCGTAGCCAGGCCGAACGCTGATATAGCTGCCGGTGACGAGGGTTTCTAAATTTCGGGTGCCGATCAGACCGAGTTGGGGCTTAACTACCCAGAATTGACTGCCGGTGCGTGCCAGTGCCTTGGCCGACGGCGCAAGGCGCGCGCTTACCTTGACCCCCTCCATATTAGTGTCGAGCTCCACGGCAATGACTTCGCCAATTTTGATGCCCTGATATTTGATTTCAGTGCCCTTGTTAATACTGCTACCACTATTGAAGTATAAGAAAATATCGCGGCCCTTATCGGCGAAGGTGCTTTGATAGTCGGGGTGTAAGGTGTAACGCAGGCCCTCCCACGCGAGTTGTGGTTTTTTGACCTCCGGGGTGTGGAAGGCAATGCCGCCCGCGACGATGGTGGCGAGGGAGTCGGCCTGGATATCTAAGCCGCTGAGACCGCCGCTGATGCTAATGCCACTGGCATTCCAAAACTGCGATTCGCGATGAACCAGCCTGGCGTAACGCTGGTGAATGAACACGCCAATACTGACCCCCTCGGCATCTAAGTCGACACTTTCTACTTGGCCAACGGCAATTTTGCGATAGTAAACTTTACTGCCGATACTCACCGAGCTGAGTTCATCGCTGCGTAGCTTGAGGCGCAGCCCTGGCTGCTGAATGCGACTGTCTGGGGCTTTACTTAAGGCGGTGTAGCGTTTGGCGATAGTGCCACCCTTGCCGGAAACCTGCATAGCAATGTAAGGACCGCCGACTAAGGCATCTAAGCCGCTTACGCCGCTGCTGGAAACTTCGGGTTTGACCAGCCAAAACTGGGTGTCAGTATTTAAATACTGGTGATGGGGCGCGCTAATCGCCACCTTAACAATGGTGCCAAGATTGGGGTTGTTGTCGACAAAACTTAGCGACTCGACCTTGCCAATGTCCATGCCCAATAAACGCACATTGCTCCCTGCATTAAGCCCCTCCGCGCTGCGGAAATACACTTCAATAAATTTGCTACCCTTGGCGCGCTCTTTACTGGTAAACAGTGGGAAGCGGCTGTCGTTATCGATTGCCTCGGCATTGCTGTTTGGCGTGTCAAAGGCGATACCTCCCGCCAAAATGCTGGCAAAGGAACCGGCATCAATATCTATGCCCTGCAGGCCAGCGTTAACCTTGAGGCCACTCTGCTGCCAAAACCGCGAACTGCTGTTTACTAAGTGTTGGTGTTGAGGGTCGATACGCAGATTGATCTCAATCCCAGTTTTGCTGAGTTGATAGCTCTCAATATCGCCGACATCAATTTGTTGATACAAAATGGGGGCGCCGACAGACAGTGAGCCGAGGCTGTCGGCGTCTAAGTGCAGACGTAGGCCGGGTAAGTTGCTGTCTAGCGGCGGGGGTTCAATTAAGGCGGTAAAACGCTCAGCGGCTTTGCCGTCGCCGGGCTTAAAGCTAATGTAATTACCTGCCACTAAAGTGTCTAAGCCCGATACCCCAGACAGAGAAATTTGTGGCTTTACTAGCCAAAAACGGGTGTTTTCACGAATGAGTGGTGCTACCTGCTGGCTGAGTTCGAGGGTGGCAGTGACGCCTTCAAGGTCGTCGTCGAGCTGAAGACTTTTAACGTGACCAACGTTGATGCCCTGGTAGATCACCGGCGTTTTACCAACGCTGATACCGCTGCCGTTATTGAAGGCAACGGTGATGCTTAAACCGCTGTCATTGACGTTTTTGTAAAGCAGCCAGCCAGCAACTGCGAGGGCAATGATGGGTAGTAGCCAAATGGCGGACAAGCCCCGCTTGGGCGCAGAGATGGCGGGCTTGATGGTATTTTCAGTCATTGTCCAAATCCCATAATAAACGCGGGTCAAAACTATTGGCGGCAAACAGGGTGAGCACCACCACGGCGGCAAAGGCGGTGGCCGCAGGGCCGCTCTCTACCGTGGCAATATTGCCGAGGTGGACCAAGGTGACGAGTATGGAAATCATAAATAGATCCAGCATCGACCAGCGCCCGATAAAGTGAATAAAGCGATATAGCACGGTGCACTGCTGTTTACTCAGCGATAAGCGCAGCTGCACTACTAAAATTAAAATTACTATAATCAATAATTTGATAACTGGCACTGCGATGCTCGCGATAAAAACAATGGCAGCAATTGCCTGTAGGTCCGCCTGCCATAATTTTACAACCCCAGACATGATGGTGTCTGGGTCGCCTTTGCCAAAACTGATTACCGTTAGTATTGGCAATATATTGGCTGGAATCATTAAAAACGTCGCAGCCAAGGTGTAAGCCCAGCTGCGTTGTAGACTGTGCGGGCGCCGAAAACTCAAGGGCGCGCTGCAGCGCGGACAGTGCTGGGCGTGGTTGGCCGCAGCTAAGCGGCTAAGTTTGCCGCATTCTAGGCAGCGGGCGATGCCGCGTTGTTGAGCGGTAACTGTCATTGGCTTTTACCTTGCTCCCAGTACTGCCAGGCTTGTTCTTCGTGAAAATATTGGCTGCACAAAATAACGCATAGGAGCAGACCGACCAGGCAATAGGTGCCGCTGGCAACGCTGACCTCGCCGGGGTCCATCATTTTTACATAGGCGACGATGATACCCATGGCGTAGACCTCTAGCATGCTCCAGCCCTGCATCCAGACCTTGGCTTTGAGCCACATTGGATAGTGGCGGGGGTGGGCTTTGAAACGCTGTGTAAGGCCGATCATTACGGTTAACAGTAAATGCATTAGCGGCGCGAATAGCGAACACAGCAAGATTAGAATGGCGAGCAAGGGTTCGTCTTCACGCCAGAGTCGCCACACACCGCCAGCAAGGGAGTTGCTGCCGAGTTGGCCGACCATGTCGAGCTTTAAGATGGGTAGGCTCACCGCAGGGATAAACAGCAGCAGGCCGCTGATGGCGCTGGCGAGGTCGATGTCGGCGGTAGAGCTACTGGCGCCCCACAGCTGTGCCGAACAACGCGGGCACAGACCTTGCTGGCGGTGATCGCTGTCATCGGTGTGCAGCAATAAGTCGCAATCTGGGCAGGCGGTCAGGTCTTTGGGGATTTGGCTTACCACTGTCATGTGGAGCTATTGTAAAGGGGCAAAAAGGTAGGCGCAGCGACTTAGTAGCCGGCGGCCGAGGGACCACTTGGCTGCGTCGCGGGGGAGTAGTTGTACGCATTGCTGAAAATCGGTGTTAAGCATGGCTTCCATTTGCTGAGCAAGTTTGCGGTCGTGATTGATCACGCAGATTTCAAAATTGAGACGAAACGAGCGATTGTCGAGGTTGGCGGTACCTACGACGCTAATATCATCATCTACCAGCATTACTTTCTCATGCAAGAAACCGTCTTGGTAGTAATAAAACTGTACGCCTCTCGCGAGGGTCTCCTTAATGGCGGTATAAGACGACAGTTGGATCATGATTTTATCGGGCTTGGCCGGTAGCATTATGCGCACATCAACCCCGCGCATGGCAGCCAATTGCAGGGCGTGGATTACCGGCGCGTCCGGTACAAAATAGGGGCTGACTATCCACAGCCGAGTTCTGGCTTGGTTGATCATATTGAGAAAGTACAGTGCGCAGCTGTCGGTGTTATCTGCGGGTCCCGTCGCCAGCACCAGCGTGTTGATATTAGCCGTTGTTGCTGCGCGAACCTCCCAGTTAAGCTCGGGAAGTGATTCTGTGGCCCAAAACCAGTCCTCAGCAAAGGCCAGCTGCGCAGCTTGTACTGCTGGGCCAACGAGTGTTAAGCCGGTATCTCGCCACGGCGTTAAGACGGGGTGCATGTCGCGGTATTCGTCGCCAATATTCATGCCGCCAATCAGGCAGTAATCGCCATCGCAGACCACGATTTTTCGATGATTGCGGAAATTCAATTGCAAGCGATTACCAAAACCCTTAGTACTGTTAAATGGGCGGATATCGACGCCGCCATTGCGAAGCCTGCGCAAGTAGCTGCCCGCTAGCTGGATGCTGCCTATCTCATCGTAAATACAATAAACCGCTACACCGTCGCGTACTTTACGCAGCAGTAGCTCCGCGAGTTCACGGCCAATGCCATCGTCGCGGATAATATAAAATTCGAGCAATACGTAGTGTTTGGCGGCGTCGATACGGCTGAACATTTCACTGAATGCGTGTTTGCCGTTAATCAGTAATCGGCATTCATTAGCGTGGCTAAAGGGCAGGGTGGCAAGTTGTTCTAGGGCGATAAACCGAGGGTCATCGCTGCTGGCTCTGGTGCTGTAGCTACTTAGTTTTGTCGATAGCTCGGCCGCTATGCGGTCGATATCGCGATGTTTGTTGGTTCTCGCAAGCGCGTAGCCGCGAAATTTACGGCGGCCAAATATCCAATACAGCGGTACAAACACCCACGGTAGGCCAATGAGGACAATAGCCCATGCCACTGCGCCCTGCGCGGTGCGGGATTTGAGTATGGCTTCTAATGCCGACAACAGGCCCAGTGCAAAAAAAGTGGCGGCAAACAGTGCGGTGATGGCAGCAATATTACTGATTAGCCAAGACGAGAGTGCGGTAAGCGTGTCGGCTTGCATGCGTTTATGGGTGTCCTCGCGGTGAGTCGTACTAGAATAGATTTTGTTACTGTTATAAATGTCTTGGTGGTGAGTGTAGCTGTATTTTTTTAGATTAGTTCTAAGTGTCATAGACACGATTTACGGCAAAAAGTGCCGTTATGGAGTTTTGTCGTGCGCGGCGATCATGTGGTCGCGATCATGCCTGGTATGGAACGTCGTTATTTTGACGGTTGGAGTGTTTCTAAAATTGTGAACAAGCTTGCGCTGGTGCTTAGCTTGCGAAAATAGCTCCTAATACTATTTTGTTATTATAAGCGTTGAAATTGGTCTTGATTGGTCTACGGCCCAGTAAGGGATTTACTGTAAACTATGCTATAACTAACTTGGTTAGTGGTATTTTTGCTATCAGGAAAAGTACTTATATAATAACTTTATAATTAACACGGAGTCTGTCAATGGATTTGACGCATGGCAGTGTACTGCTTGGTGATAGGGAGCTGTTAGCCGATGTTCCCATGTATATAAACGCCGGTGGTAAATATGTGCGCTGGGGTGGCTGTTTGCATCTGAATAAGCAGATCAGCGAGTTACTCAATGGCAGCGATTACAGTATCCGGCTTCGCGACGGGCGACTGGGGGATATTCGGATCCGCAAGGTGGTGAATACCAATGGCGCTCTGCACGTAGAAATCTTATTTGAGGGCCTTGGTGAGCTTACTGCGAGCCAGCAGAATAGTGCCTAACTAAATCTCACTACTTCGTGAATGTTGCCTGTCGCTCGATTGCATTTGGGGCTTCTGTTTCTGGGCCTGTTTTACAACCAGAATGATATGGCGCTTTTGCGCACTCTATGTATCCTAAAAAAGATAAAGGCTCGCGCAGTTGCCCGAATTGGGTAATAGTGCGCGCCTTGTAATCTTGTTTTTTGGCGGTATTTGCATCGTGTACAAAGGTGAACGTTTCAATAGTTATTCTCACTTGCTTGGGGCATTTGCGGCGATTATCGGCAGTTTAGCCTTGTTGTGGCCCGCCATTCAGTCTGGGGCGGGATGGAAAATACTGGCGTTTTCGGTATATGGCGTCTCGCTGATTGCCCTCTATGGGTTTTCGACTCTCTATCACTGCAGCCGCGGGCCGCGTAAAGTACTGTTTCGCCAGCTTGATCATTTGGCGATTTATTTGCTTATCGCCGGTACTTACACTCCCTTCCTAATCGTTACGCTGCGTGAGACGGGTGGTTGGTGGATGTTTGCGCTGATATGGTCGCTGGCGGCGGTGGGTATGATTTTGGAAGGTATCCCCAAAGCCAGTCGACGCTTTTGGTCGATTGCGGTGTATCTCTTGATGGGCTGGTTAGCCTTGTTTTTGGTTAAGCCATTGGCGGCGGTGCTGCCAGGGGCAGGCTTCAACTGGCTATTGGCAGGGGGCGTCGCTTATACCGCAGGTATCATCTTTTATGTTTTTGATAAGAAGATTGTGCATTTTCATGGCATTTGGCATCTTTTTGTCTTGGCGGGAAGTGTTTGCCATTACTGCAGTATTTATTACTATGTCGCCTGATTTACACGAGTATAGGGCAGCATATGCTGGGTATTAAATTATTGGTCGCATTTGGCTTGGTGAATTTATTGGCTGTTGTTGTAGCAATTGTTCAGCCTATTGATATCAGTAATCAACTTTATGGTTGGCCGGAAGCGGCAGTGTTGCTCGTTCTGCAAGCCGTGGTGAGCTTGGCGATGATTTACGCCGCCGTGCAAAAAATACAGCGGGCTGAAATAGCGATTAAAGCCTTGCCTGCCGCGCTAGTAGCTTATGTGCTGTGGGCTTGTATGGTTTGGCGTTGGCTGGGCCAGTAGTGAGCGTAGCCGCTTAAACAAGAGAGAATTAAATGCTGTTGTATGACATTAGCCCGCGATTTTGCGAAACCGATGCAATGGGGCATATAAATAATACCGTCCTGCCGATGTGGTTTGAGGCTGCGCGGGGCGCAATATTCGAATTGTTTAATCCGGGCCAAGACTTAAGTAAGTGGAATTTGATTTTGCGCAAAATAGATGTCGACTACTTGGCGCAGACCTCCTATGAGCACCCAGCTCAAGTGCGGACTCGCATTGGCCATGTCGGTAGCTCCTCATTTGTGGTTGAACATGAACTTTGGCAGGAGGGGGAATTGACAGTAAGGGGCTCAGCCGTCATGATTTTCTACGACTATGGTGCTCAGCAAAAGCGCACTATTCCACCGGAAATTAGGGCGGAACTACAAAAGCTGGGCTAATATTTCACCGTCGCGATTAGCCTATCTCTCGCACTAATGCCAAAAAAGGCCAAAGGTTTCAGGGCAATTGTTGTCTCTTGCCGGTATAATGCCGCCTCAACGCCATTGGCTGCGTTCGGCCGAGTGGGGTCAAATGTTGCGGCGACTCTTGATTCCTACGGTAGCGATTATGCCCTCAGATACACCCGCGGCAGCGGATACTCTTACTTTTGATGACTTAGGCCTTGCGCCTCTAATACTGGCTGCGGTTAAAGCAGTTGGTTACGAAATACCCTCGCCAATTCAAGCGGCGACCATCCCCCTTATTCTTGCCGGCAGAGACGTTGTTGGCCAAGCGCAAACTGGTACTGGCAAAACGGCAGCTTTTGCCCTGCCTCTGCTCTCGCGTTTAGATGTAAACAGTCGACGTACCCAAGCGCTTATTTTGGCACCAACCCGCGAATTGGCGATTCAGGTGGCTGAAGCGCTGCAAAGCTACGCTTCGCATTTACCTGGTTTCAACGTGCTGCCCATTTACGGCGGCCAGGATTACCGTGGTCAACTGGCGGCGTTGAAACGCGGCGTACAGGTTGTTGTTGGCACCCCAGGTCGCGTTATGGATCACATGCGTCGCGGCACCCTAAAATTGGATGATTTAACCCATCTAGTTTTGGACGAAGCCGACGAAATGCTGCGCATGGGCTTTATCGACGATGTGGAATGGGTTATGTCGCAAATGCCAGTTAAACGGCAGATAGCGCTGTTTTCAGCGACTATGCCTCCGGCAATTCGACGTATTGCGACCACGTATTTGAATAACCCTGAACAGGTTACTATTCAGACTAAAACCTCAACGGCGATTACAATTCGTCAGCGCTACTGGATGGCGCGTGGTTTGAATAAACTGGATGCCTTAACCCGTATCTTAGAAGCCGAACCCTTTGACGGCATGATTATTTTTGTGCGCACCAAATTGGTAACCACTGAACTCGCTGAAAAGCTTCAGGCGCGTGGCTATGCCGCCGCTGCCCTGAATGGCGATATAGCCCAGGCTCAGCGTGAGCGCACCGTAGAGCAGCTTAAAAATGGCCGCTTAGACATTGTTATTGCCACCGACGTTGCCGCGCGCGGCCTCGACGTTGAGCGTATTAGCCATGTTATAAACTACGATATTCCCCACGACACCGAAGCCTATGTACACCGTATTGGTCGTACTGGCCGCGCGGGTCGTAGCGGTGATGCCATTTTGTTTGTGGCACCTCGTGAAAAACGCATGTTGCAGGCTATTGAACGCGCAACACGGCAGTCTATTGAAGAAATGGGCTTGCCTACTGCCGAAAACATTAATGCACTGCGGGTTGACCGCTTTATGCAAAAGATCACCGATACCCTCGCCGGTACCGATCTGAGCTTTTTCCGTAAAATGCTGCAGGAATATGTTACTAAGCACGACGTCTCTGAAATAGACGTTGCAGCGGCCTTAGCCAGCCAGTTACAGGGCGACAAGCCGCTGTTGGTAAAAGATGCGCCGAAATTAATGACCGAAGGTCGGGTGCCTCCGAGCCGCGACAAGCCGGGCGGCGCCTCGCGCGGGCCAGAAACCGGCATGCAGCGCTACCGCTTGGAAGTGGGACGTCAGCACGGTGTTAGTGCCGGCAATATTGTTGGCGCCATCGCCAATGAAGCCAATATCGACAGCGCCAACATTGGTCGTATCTCGATTTACCCCGAGTTTACTACCGTAGATCTGCCTGCAGAGTTGCCTGAGGATGTACTCCAGTGCTTGCGTACCACGCGGGTTGCTGGTCAGCCGCTGAGTATTTCTGTGCACGAAGGCGGCGATATGCCGATTGATGATCGTGAGCGTCCTCGTAAGCCACGGAGCAAGTCCAGTGGTGATAAGGCGGGCCGCAAGCCTGTTAAGGCTAAGCCGAGAGTCTCTAACGCAGTAAAGCCGAGCGGCACCAAACCCAGCTCAGCTAAGCCCACAATTACCGGCAGCAGAGAAAAGCGCGGTAAGGTGTAAGCTTTAACGGTAATAATTTAGACTCTCTGACTTCGAGCGTTCTGTTAGCGGTCAGAGAGTCTAAACGTGGTTTTTCAAGTCTTTTTAAACTTCCTTTATCTCGGTTGTATCAGCTTTGGCGGCCCCGCGGCCCATATAGGCTATTTTCGGCGCGTGTTTGTTGAACAGAAAGCCTGGCTCAGTGAACAGGATTTTGCCGCGCACCTTGCCCTTAGTCAGTTTCTTCCCGGCCCGTCCTCGAGTCAGCTCGGCTTTGCCATTGGCTGTCAGCGCGGTGGCGCCCTTGGTGGTGTCGCCGCGTTTCTTGGTTTTACCTTACCCTCGTTCCTGCTAATGCTTGGCCTGGCTGTGTGGCAGACCAATTTAAGCCACGGCAGTTGGCAGTATGGCTTGGTTAGCGGTTTAAAGTTGTTGGCCTTGGTGGTGGTGGCCGACGCGGTGTGGGGTATGGCTCGCCAGTTCTGCCGGCAGCCAAGCACCATCGTGATCAGTATTGTGAGCGGCGCTATTTTGTTGTTGGCAATGACGCCGCTGCGCCAGTTCGCCCTGCTGCTTGGCGCAGCGCTGTGGATGGCGTGGCGGGCGGCACCCGTTGAAGTTGCCGGGAAAATAAAACTGAGCCAAGCGGCGATGGTTTGTTTAGCCAGTTTTGCGGGCTTATTACTGCTTAGCCTGGTTTATCCCAACACTGTGTTTGGCATTTTTTATCGGGCGGGGAGTTTTGTGTTTGGCGGTGGCCATGTGGTGCTGCCCTTATTGGAGTCGTTTATAGGCGATGGCCTAAGCAAAGACCGCTTTTTATTGGGTTATGCGGCGGCGCAGGCGGTGCCAGGACCGATGTTTTCTTTTAGTAGTTACCTAGGTGCAACGTTGCGGCCAGAAACGGCCTCGCTGGGCGCGGGCCTAGCTACTGTGGCGGTGTTCCTGCCTGGGTTTTTGTTGGTGGGTGGTTTTAATGGCCTGTGGCAACAATTGGCTCAGCATGGCCGCGTAGTGGCCGCTATTGCTGGGGTCAATGCGGTGGCGGTTGGTATGTTGGCGGCGGCCTGGGTCAACCCGGTGCTGAGCAATGCACCCCACGACATCCTCTCATTGACGCTGGCGCTCCTGGGCTTTATTGGCCTGCGCAGTCAGCGACTGCCTATTTATTGGCTTATTCCCGCATTTACAGTGTACGGCTGGCTGCTTCTGTAAGTTATATCGCCCATATAAACTGCCGGCTTTTTGGCCGATTGATTAAAACCACTGCATCAAACAGACCGCCAATATTAAACCCAAGGTGGGAATTGCAATGGTCAGCGCGGCAATAGGCCAGTACGCGCTTTTATGGGTTTCGCCGCAAATGGCGCGCACGGTGGTGACGATATAGCCATTGTGGGGCAGTGAATCGAGGGCACCAGAAGCAATAGACGAAATCCGGTGCAAGTGGTCGGGGTTCACCCCTAAATCGGTATAGTGGGGCGCGAGTACCGGCAGGGCGATGGACAAGCCGCCAGACGCGGAGCCAGTTAAACCGGCAATAGTAGTCACCGCCAGCGCAGCGCCAATTAATTCATTACCGGGAATCGCGGTCATCGCTTCGATCGCCACAGCGAAGGCCGGCGACGCTTTCGCGACGGTGCCAAACCCCACCACGGCAGCGGTATTGCCGATCGCAATTAGCGCGCCGGTGGTGCCCTCGTTAATCGCTTTATTAATATTGTGAAAATGCCGAAAATTTAACAGGCTCAGGCTAATACAGCCGCCTAATAGCGCTAGGATGAGCGCGTATTGCTGAAATTGTTCGTGGCAAAAATACGAAATGCTGAGTACCACCAGCAGCGGAACCAAGCCGCTAATGGGGTTGGGGTAATCCCGTTCTGGAATAGCGGGGTCGGTGGCGCGGTGTTCAAAGCGCTCGCCGTTGGCGACGGCTTTGCGCACCATGCGATTTATCCAGAAAAAGCCCAGTACGGCCATAAATATGGCTACCGTGAAACTGATTTCCCATGCCGCGTAAGGGCTGGTGTGCAGAAATTTAACCGGTATCCAGTTTTGAATTTCTGGCGAGCCCGCGGTGGTCATGGTGAAGGTCACTGAGCCAAAGGCCAGCGCGCCTGGAATAAAGCGTCTTGGTAGATTGGCGTCTTTAAACAGGCCCAAGGCCATAGGGTAAACTGAGAACGCCACAATAAATACGCTAACACCGCCGTAGGTCAGTACCGCGCAGGCGAGAATAACGGCTGCCACTGCGTGTTTAACGCCGATTTTACTAATAATCCAGCGCGCGAGACTGTCGGCGGTGCCGGTGTCTTCCATGAACTTGCCGAATAGGCTGCCGAGTAAAAACATCAGAAACCAGGCGCTAATAAAGCTGGCAAAGCCGTTCATATAGGTAGTGACGAAAGCCACGGATTCAGTGCCGGGGAATACCGGAATACCACCGCTAATGCCCACAACTAGGGCGCACAGCGGCGCGGCAATAAATAGGTTCCAGCCCCGCAAGGCCAGTGTGGTGAGTAATAACAGGCCGCCGATTAAGCCGATCATACTAACCATTGTATGCTCCAAATCTGTATTTTTTGTGGTGGTAAAGGCTTGAGTAGCTAATCCTAACTGAGGAGGGCGTTAGCATGCTAATAAAAGGCGCCGTGATTATATGTGTTTGTGAACTTAATTTCGAATCGCTGGGCGTTGCAGGTTTGTGATGCGGGTGCTTGATACCGCGAGGGACAATCGGTTTTAGCGTGTTAGGCGGGGGTAAACTGGAGGACTATGCGATAGGGTTTTCCCTATCGCATAGTGGCAAACAACTTAAACGTGAATACCTTTGAGCACCGCGGCCAGTGCCATTTGCTCAGTTGACACCTCGGGGCTGGCGGCATCGCCTTCACCTTTGGCGGCAGATGAGTCTGGGAAGGTGCGGAATACCGTGTTCATGGTGATTTCCACGGCCTTGGGCATGATGGCGTTGAGCACCTGTGCGGTAATTCCTAGGCCTGTGGCAATACGCTTAGGACGGCGAATAATCGCGTCGCAAATCATATCGGCCGCTTCTTCTGGCGATAAGGTCGGTACCGAGTTGTAGATTGAGGTTGGCCCAATCATCGGCGTTCTTACCAGCGGCATATTAATGGTGGTAAAGGCAATATTGCGATCCGAGAACTCGGCGGCAGCGCTGCGCGAGAAGGCATCCAGTGCCGACTTAGACGCCGCGTAAGCCGAGAAACGTGGCGATGTGCCAACGATTACGGCGATTGACGAAATATTAATAACGTGACCAGCTCTGCGTTCCAGCATTGATGGTGCCAAGCCCATAATCAAGCGGATAGCGCCAAAGTAATTGAGCTGCATGGTGCGCTCAAAGTCATGAAAGCGGTCGAAGGTTAGCTCTAGTGAGCGGCGGATCGAGCGACCGGCATTGTTAACCAGCACATCTACCTGCCCATGATTCTCGATCAAAGTAGCTACAAGTTGGTCGCAGGAACTCAAATCTGATACGTCGCAGCTATAAGCAAAGCTGGTGCCGCCTTTTTCAGCAATTTCTTTCTGAGTTTCTTCGAGCTTTTCAAGCGAGCGGGCAACTAAGATAACTTTGGCACCTGCCGTGGCTAATTTTAGCGATGCCGCTTTGCCGATACCGGACGAGGCGCCGGTAATAACAATAACTTTGTCTTTGACATTGCCCCGCAGTGAGCGGTCTTTAAATAGGTCTGGGTCGAGATTGCGCTCCCAGTAATCCCAAATTTTGGCAGCGTAATCTTCCAGTGC
Source organism: Zhongshania guokunii (assembly GCF_040892635.1). NCBI lineage: Bacteria > Pseudomonadati > Pseudomonadota > Gammaproteobacteria > Cellvibrionales > Spongiibacteraceae > Zhongshania > Zhongshania guokunii. The sequence goes on from NZ_JBFRYA010000006.1 coordinate 197,523, forward strand.
TGGCGGCTCAATTCCGCTACCTTTGAGGGCCTTTAGGGTGTCGCGGGTGTCAAAGCGGGTAGGCATATTCATAAAGCTTACCGCGTCGCGGGGAATACCGTAGTCGGCCAATACCGCATTGATAATCCGGCGCACCGGCGGTAGGCCTTTGACCAAGCCTAGAATTGATGCGGGAATAAAGGCAAACATCCGCATATCAATACGTAGGGCAAAGCGTGGCGCGTGGGCGGCTTTAGAGAAGATGTTGAGCACTTCGCCAACCTGCTGGGATTCGGGGTTAACCAAATGGAAGCAGCGTCCATCCATGCCGGCTTTATGTGACAGAAAATCCATTGCATCGGCAACATAGTCCACCGGCACAATATTCATTTGACCGCCTTCAATGCCGATTAATGGCAGCCACTGGGGTAGACGGTTTCTGAGGGATTGCAGTAATTTAAAGAAGTAGTAAGGGCCGTCGATTTTGTCGATCTCGCCGGTCTTAGAGTCGCCAACCACCATCGCTGGGCGATAAATGCGGTAGGGGATTTTACACTCGTTGCGCACAAGGCCTTCAGAGAGGTGTTTGGTGCGGAAGTAGGCGTGCTCTAAACCGCGCGCTTCTTCAAACATATCTTCGCGGAATACGCCGCGGTATAGGCCTGCTGCAGCGATGGAACTGGCGAGGTGGAAACACTTGGCTTCCATTGTTTCAGCAGCGGCGATGGCATTTTTAGTGCCTTCAATATTAGCGATTTCTTGGCTTTCGGCGTCAGCTTTTAAATCGTAGATGGCAGCTAGGTGGTAAAAGTGTTTGACCGAGCCTTTTAAAGTGGCGAGGTCTTTACTGCTAATCCCGAGTTTAGGTTTAGACAAGTCGCCATTAATTGCCACCAAGCGATCGCTGCTCAGTCCAGTTCGCTGCAGAAGGTCTTTGTATTTTTGTTTGGAGCCGCGGCGCACTAGAACGTATATGGTGCCTTTGCGCTTAGCGAGGCGTTCAATTAGAAAGCGGCCGATGAAACCGGTACCGCCGGTAACAAAATAACTCATAGGTGAATCTCCAGGTCTTATGAATTCTATAGTGCTCAGGATCTATTATTTTTGGCTTTATTTTCCTCTGCTAGGGGATACCGCCTCTTCGAGATCGTCAAATGCATCGTGAATGTAATCACTGAGAATATCAAGGTTTGGCATGGCTTGGCTGGCAACTAAGCCAAATTGCAAGCGGCCGTCGTAACTGTATAGCGTAATATTGAGGTGGTTGCTCGGCGTCAAGGCGCTGATCGGGTACATTTCTTCTAGTTTAGCGCCCTTCAGGTAGAGGGCTTTGGCTGGGCCTGGCACGTTAGACACCAAGGTATTACCCAGCGGCGGCAGCACATCGCCGAGTTTCAGCGCTTCGCCGATAAGTGAAATACTGCCCAGTAATACCGTGTAGGCCATCACTGAGGCCGGTGGTACACCGTCTATCTGATAGCGCACATTGCGCAAGGTGAAACCAATTTCCCGCAGGCGCTCGTAGGGGTCGGTGGTTTTACTGGCCAATTCAACGAGGACAATACCAATTTTATTGCCAAAGCTATCGTCATCACTGCGCCGTAAATTGACCGGCATTTGAATGGTAATAGGCTCATTGATATCGGCATCGCAATCTTGTAAATAGCGGTGCAGAGCGCCGTCAATGCAGGTTAGGGCAATATGGTTGAGGGTAGATCTGGTCTGTTGGCGGAGTTTGGTAACGCGGCTCATGTCGACCGCCGCTGTGGCAATTTGCCGGCCCGCGCTGACTTGGCCGGTGAGTGGTGTGTTCGGGTTGGCTTTAAAGGGAACCGCCACTGCATTTTTAGTCAGGTGTAAGGTTTCCAGCGCCAGTTGTGCGCTAAGTTTAGATAAGCCGGTAACGGCTTTAAGGTAGTCGCTAGAGCGACCACCCAGCTGGGTGAGCACTTTCATAATTGAGATGCTATCGGCGGTGTTTTGCAGGCGTTTCTGGGGGAGAACCGACCAGATGGGAGTGACCGCCTTAGAGCGCGCCGATTTGCTCAAGCTGTTTACCAGCCACGACGACATAGTAACGCCGTCGGCGTAAGCGTGATGGAGCTTGGTGTAGATGGCGAAGCGCTGGTCGTCGATGCCTTGAATTACGTGCATCTCCCACATTGGCCGTGTTCTATCCATGCGGATACTGTGTAGCTCGCCAACTAGATCGTAGAGGCTTTGGCGAAAATCGTCGCCGCCGATGGTGTGGAAAAAGACGTGATTTTCTATATTAAAATTGGCGTCTACCTGCCATTGCGGGGCGGTGAAAGCGCCGAACTTGATAATCTGATTAAATGGCGCGCGAATTTCGTTAATATTGCCGGCGTATTCGGCCACCACGGTTTCAACATAATCGGCAGCGGCTTTCGCGGGCTTGCGGAACATTAAGAGCCCGCCGACGTGTTTGGGGCTCGCGTCGGTTTCGGTAAGGAAGAAGGCCAAATCCATTATTGAAAGTTTTGCCATAACTGTATTCACACCCTGTGTTTGCAAGTAAATGGTAGCCTAGCGCTTAGTATTTCGACGTTAACATACCGCTACGCCTGTTAATTTATTTGAATACGGTATTAGTCTATGTCCTAATGTTTTGCTTGGCTATTGCCGGTTTTTCGGCAAACTATTATTTTAGGTCAATGCTCGACGCGTGCTAAATATAGGTTATTTGGCTGTGCGATGCATGATGTGATTTGGGATAGTTCCTATTCCTATCGATGCTCGGCATGTGGTCTTCGTACTATTTGTCAGTGCGTCGCTAATCATTAAGTTTTCTGTAAGTTAGCCCACAATAGGAACATTTAATAGCATACTAAGAGGCAAGTCGGTGAATAGTCGGAATAATAAGAAATGATAAAGACGGTAGTGACTCTCGTAAAGCGCTGGTATGCAATTCCTTATTTGTTGCTGTGTACACTCGTTTCGGTACAAAGCGTGTTGTATTTACTGGGTGGTAATGACTTTAGTTTTTCGTGGCTGGGTTCTGCGGTGGCTTTGGTGCCGCTGGTGATTTTTATCGGGATTGTTTATTTTTTGCCCTGGCTTGGTATTGCCCACTTTATTGCTATTCCAGTGGTCACCGTTTTATTGGGGTCTTTTCTGGCGATCATTGAAATGCGCGCCGTGCCGACTTTTTACACCCTGTTCTTTGGTTTAGGCGGGGTTTTGGCGTATATATTTTGGTATTCCTATTTAGATCGCGGTGACAATCAGCTGCTGCGAATTGGCGCAAAATTGCCAGAATTTAGTGTGCGCACCCTCGACGGGCAATTACTGCATTCCAGCGCTTTTCTCGGTCGCAAAACCCTGATGGTATTTTATCGCGGCAATTGGTGTCCTGCCTGCCAAGTACAGTTGCGCGAATTGGCCGCCGAATTTGAAGAAATTCAGCGGCGTGGCGTCGCGGTGGTGTTAATTAGTCCGCAGACGCCAGAGCGCAGCGCTGAGCAAGCACAGCGATTTAATGTGGGTATGCAATTTTGTATCGATGAAGGCAATCTCGCCGCTCGGAGCTTGGGTATTGCTCACCGCTACGGCGTGCCGCTGGGGATTCTTGGTTACGGCCAAGACACGGTATTGCCGACGGCCTTGATCGTCGATGAAAACGGGAAAATAGTGTATGCGGATCTGACCGAAAATTTCCGGGTGCGCCCAAAAACAAAGACCTTAATCAGTGCCTTAGATAGCGTTTGGATGTAACTGCTTGAGACCCTAAAATTTTGGATGTGACTAATGAATACCGAAATTAGAACGGCGGCTACGGCCGTGATTATTCGCGACGGCGACGCCGGCCTTGAAACTTTGTTACTGCGGCGTCACCAACAACTTAAAGTTAGCGGCGGGCACTGGGTATTTCCTGGCGGTGGAATAGATCCAGATGACTATCTTGGCGGCACTGACGACGAACTGGCCGCGCGAGTGGCGGCAGTGCGTGAAACTCACGAAGAGGCCAGCGTTGTACTGGATCCAGAATCCCTACAGTTTTTGTCACACTGGACAACCCCACCCACCATGGGGCGTCGTTTTGCTACCTGGTTTTATTTGGCGGTAGCGGGGCCAGAGCACAGTGAGGTGGTGGTAGATGGCGAAGAAATGGATGATTTTAGTTGGGCGACTCCTGAGCTTTTTTTAGACCAGCATCGCAGTGGTGAAATAGCCTTGTTGCCACCAACTGTAGTGACCCTGACCGAGCTGGCGCGCTGCGCTCGTGCCGCTGAGGCTCAGCGCTTTTATCGCGAACGTGAGGTGCCATTTATAGCCCCGCGAATTTCAAAATATAATGAAGTGGTGTGTATGCTTTACGACGGTGATGCGGGTTTTGATGCCATTGATCCGAACATCGAAGGCCCTAAAAACCGCTGCTATTTAGAAGCCGGAGTATGGCGTTACGAATTTGCTAGCGAGTAAGCGATTATTGTAAACCGCTACTCAGCCTGCCTATTGCCTTCACAAAGCCGCTGCTGGTCTGTAGTTTGCGCGGAATTTTGTTCTCGTGCCTATTCTTAGTTGTTCAAAATATATTCGTCAGATGATTTTTTTACTTGTGTGAACGTAAGTAGCGAGGGATTTTTCGGCCCGCGGTGTTTAATCAATACGGCCGTTACATTACTCAACTTTATTAAGGGAACGCAACTTATGAACACCAAACAATTACTGATCGGTGGGCTTATCGCCATGGGCGCTATGTCGGTTCACGCGGGTGACGGCAAAGAGCATCACCCTCGCCCAGACCTCAATAACGATGGTGTGGTGACCAGCGCAGAAATGCTAGAGCATCGCCAAAAACTCTTTAGCAAGATAGACGCAAATAAAGATGGTTTCCTAACCAAGCAAGAGGGCGAAGCCTTTAAAGCGCAAATGGAAGCTAAACACAAAATGATGCGCGAAGCGAAAGCTCAGGAGCGTTTTATTAAGGCCGACAGCAATGGTGACGGCAAGGTGTCGGCAGAAGAGTTTGCAGCACAAGCTCAAGCCCAGATTGCAGAGATGGACGCCGATGGCAATGGCGAGCTCAGCCGCCGCGAAATGCGCAAGGGTACGCGTGAAGGTGGCCGCAAACATGGCTGCGACGGCGGCCATGAGAAACATGGCGAGTAGGGCGGGTATTAATATTAGCCCAGAAATGATTAGCTACTAAATGCTAGACGATGACGTGAGCTTGATGCGCCGGCTTGCCAGTGGCGACCAGCAGGCATTTACTTGTCTGCTGGAGCGTCATAGCAAGCTGGTACTCAATGTTCTATACCGCATTGTGTTATCTCGAGATGACGCTGAAGATTTGTGTCAGGAGGTGTTTGAGCGGCTGTGGGTGAACGCACCCCAGTGGCGCGACGACGCGAAAATTACCACCTGGTTGTACCGAGTAGCCAATAATTTAGCCATTAATTTTCGCCAGCGCGTGCAGCAGCGCTACGTATTGGATTTAGATGAAAGCTCGCTTGCCGAGGGTGGCGTCGATGAGCTAGCAGCGGCGAGTAGCCCCGCAGACGATATTGCTGATCAAAGCTTAGTGCAGGCATTGGCGCGTTTGCCAGAAAATCAGCGAGCGGTTTTGGCCTTCCGCTTTTATCGAGATTTGCCAGTAAAAGATATTGCAGAAATTATGGGCTTGTCGGCCAAGGCTGTCGAGTCACTGTTAGGCCGAGCTAAAACTCAGCTCCGACAGAATTTAGGAGGTGGCGAGTGAATATATCGCAAACGTTGTTTGGCAGAGCTATTCAGCATTACGGCGCACAGCTTGGCGGTTGGCCGCGAATGTTGTGGCCGCTTTTGGGACTGTTATTGCTGTGTAGTCGCCGTCGTCGGCAACAGTGGCAGCTGGCGCAGCGCGAAGCTGAGGTCGAAAATTCCAATTTACTGCAAGACTACGCCGATGGTATGTCGGAGCTTAGCCCCAGTGATACTTTACAGCGGCGCCTACAAGCTATTGCCGCCCACCCCCAGCTGCGCAGTGCAAAAGCGCCCAATCCTTTGCCGTTTTGGCGAATTAGCCTTGCCTCAGCCATGGCCTCGGCGCTATTGGGTTTGGTCTTGGGCGCGGGCGGTATGCTTGATGAATTTAGTGATAGCGACAGCGTCTATCTGGAGAGTGCAATGAACTACGAAGTTAGTAATTGGCTAGCAGGTGATATCCAATGACATCGCGTAATGGGATTTTAATCGCCTTGTTGGCATCGGTAATCATCAATGGCGCCTTAATCGGTTTGATTGTTGGTCATCGCATGGAAGGCGAAGAGCGCCGCGCTATGCACGGTATGACTCGCCAGCTACTACGTGACGAGCCTAGCGAATTTGCCGAGCCAATGCGTCTTGCTATGGAGGCTCACCGCAGTGAAATGCGCAGTGCTTTTCGGGAAATGCGCAACGCGCGGCGGGATATGTTTAAAGTCCTGAAAATGCCAGAGGCGAGCACCGCCGATATAAGCCAGAGCTTGACACGTATCCGCGAGACTGAGATGAACTTGAAATCAGTTAGTCACCAAGTGCTCGCTGAGGTATTGCCGAGCATGCCGGTAGAGCAGCGCCTGCATTTTGCGAAAGCCGATATGATGCGCCGCCACGGTGGCAAAGATCACGGCGGTGAACGGCCCGTTCACTAGCGGGGTGGCATTCAGCTGCTGATGGTCACTAATAAAAATGGGAGCCAAGTGGCTCCCATTTTTTAATGCACACATCGTTGCACGGTATTTTGTATAGCCTATGGCGCGGGCTGGTTTACCGTATTTTGGTCTAGGGTAACGGCAGTCTGTGCTAACAGTCGGCCATTAATATTGGCGCCAGTGTTAACGGTAATGCCTTTTGCCGCTAGCGCTATGCCTGCAAAGTGGGCGTCGGTGCCAACAGCAACGCCAGTGCCACCGCCGACCTGCCAAAAGATATTCTTGGCCAGTGCGCCGCCATCTAGAATAATGCTGCTGTCATTGGCTTGGGTGATATCGCCAGCTACCTGAAATATCCACACATCATTAGAGCCGCCAGAAAGTGTGACATCTGTTGATATCAAAACACTTGTGCCCCATTTATATAGACCAGGAACTAGTGTTTGGCCGCTAATATCCCCAGCGTGCAATTCGGTAAAATCAGGCGTCGTACGGCCTGCCGCATCGTTATAAGCGCTTCCCATATCGAGCACAGCATTGGCAACTAGCGTGTTGTCTGGCGCATTGCCTGCAAAGCAGCCGGTGTCGCTACTACCGGTATAGGCGGCATCGGAGCCGTAGATTGTGCCAGTGATCTCTGAACAGAAAACATTGTCCATTGCCGCAGCGGTGATTGGACTTGCGCCAATATTGCCGCTAATTGCCGATGTTGGCACATTGGTGATGCCGGATTTACTCAGAATCACAAAGTCGGCTGCGGTTCTAAGATTGACTGCTGCGGGGCCTGCAGCAACTGCCGTGCCGGTCGTAAAGCTCCACATAAGATCGGTCGCTAGTGGATTGCCGGCAAGGTCGGTAATTGCGGTTGTTAAGGTAGCTGTGTATACCGTGTTGGGCGAGAGGTTGCCGCTTGGCGAAAAGCTCGCGACTCTATTGTCGTAGCCTACGGTGCCGGTAACAAGGCTAAGACTAAGGCCGGTGCGCAAGGTGAAGCTCGAAGTATTAACCGTGCGTGGATCGAGCGCTTCGTTAAAATTGGCACTAATAATACTGTTAAGTGCAGCTCCATTAGCCAAATTGCGTGGTTTGTTACTGCTTTTAGTGGGCGGGCTGCTGTCTTCGGTGGCGCCGCTGGTAAAGCTCCAGACATAGTCGGCAGCTAGTGGCCTAGCTGATGTGTTTTTAATAGTGCGGTTTAGGGTGGCGGTGTAAACCGTGTCGGCTGTTAAATTGCGGTCGGGGCTAAATATTGCGGAATTCGACCCCGCATCAAGATTCACCACGCCCGTTAAGCCAGCCTCGTTAGCACCGATAAGTGTAAAACTATCAGTGCTTATACTTGCGGCATCCATCTCTTCGCTAAACGTGGCCGCGATTTTTTGGTTAATTGCCACATCGACATCGGCGTCGGCTGGGCTGGTTGCGACGACGGAGGCGCCAATTACAGCCGAGTTATCACTGTTGTTATCACTACCGCATGCAGTCATTAATATGGGTAGCAGGCACGCCAGCCAGAGGCTTGGTCCATTGTGTTTTTTACTTAACTTCATGGTATTTTCCTAAGGAAATTGTTTTGTTTTGGGCGAGTAGAAGCCACTTTTTCACGATATTTTTCGTCAAGTTACGTGAGGCGAGATTTTGTCGTTTGTTATATGCGCTTGCTTAAGATTGATATTGGAGACTTGCTTCCGCCTAGTACTAGGGCCTTAGGCGGGGAAGGGTGGCAGCCATCATGCGCCTTTAATGTGTAAATAGGTGGATTATTTTCTAACACCTACTATTATTTGGGGTGTTGCGCTGTGCGATTGTGCTAGCTGTGAGGCGTTGTTGTTCGTGTGTTTCTAGTTGAATGTGGAGTCGTTTGGTCACGTAATTAAATGGAATTTACCTAGGGGATGGAGCAATGATTTTCTACTTGATTTACGTTAGTTCAGCCATCAGGCAGATGCCAGAAGAAGACCTGTTAATACTTTTACGGCAGTCTCAGGCAAAGAACTGTGATCTCGATATTAGCGGTATGCTGCTTTATAAAGGTGGTAATTTTATGCAGATGCTTGAGGGTGAAGAGAAAACAGTTCGTGAACTCTACGCAACCATCAAAAATGATGAGCGCCACAAAAATGTGCTGACGATCATTACTGGAAACCTTAAAGAGCGCAATTTTATTGGTTGGTCAATGGGCTTTCAAAATATGGATAAGGTTGCTGATCTGCAGACGTATGATAATTATATTAAAGATAATCTCACTTTGTATTCATTTAAGGACGATGCCGAACAAGCCTATGAATTTATTACCCACTTTAATGCGAGTAATCGCTAGCTGCAGATAGCCAAGCCCTAGAATCCGGAACTGGCTGTTACTTATGTAGCGCGTGGCGCAAACATAATAATGGCCATGCCCAATAGTGCGACGCTAGAACCCAATATATCCCATGTGCTTGGGCGAATACCCTCAATAGCCCACAGCCACAAAATCGCCATGCAAATATACACGCCGCCATAGGCCGCATAGACCCGGCCAGCGGCTGCCGCTGCGGGGTGCAAAGTGAGTAACCACGCAAATATCCCTAAGCTCAATGCGGCAGGAATGAGGAGTAGGATTGATTTCCCTTCGCGCAGCCAAAGATAGGGCAGGTAGCAGCCGATAATCTCAGCGAGTGCGGTGATGAAGAAAAGGATGACAGTCTTAAGTTCCGGCAAGATTAAGGATTCCTTTGAGTTGGCGCAGAGCAAAGTACCCAAGCGTGAAGTACTGAGAATAACTTTTAGCTAATTGATAATTACGATACTGTCTGCGGCGGGCGTTTAGAGTTTATATGCTCTGTCTGTCTGCTTGAATGCAGTAACACTATTTAATTAAAACTCAATTCCCCATTGTACCAATGCTTGCGCCAGCGGCTGAATACCCGCTCTGGGTACCAGTGTTTGCCGAGGCTGCCGTTGTAGCGGGCAAGGGCGCGGTGGAGATTGCCTTTTTCTTTATCTAGATAGAATTTTAATATGTGGCAGCCGTAACGTAGATTGGTGTCGGGCTCGGTGAGGTTGTCTTCGGGGCGGCCAATTTCCTTTTTCCAAAAGGGCATAACTTGCATCAGGCCTTGAGCGCCAACGCGAGACACGGCATAGCGGTCAAAGTAGCTTTCTACCTCTATTAAGGCGAGGACGAGTTCGGGGCTTAAGTCAGCGGCGCTGGCTTCGCGGTGAACACTGCGCAAAAAGCTGAGGCGCTCCGCGGGGTCTTTTATAAAGCGGCTCATGCGGCTCGACATGTCGAATAGCCACACTTCGGCGTCGAAGCGGTCTTCAAAGCTGTCGGCTTCGGCGATAGCGAGTTGCAAGTATTGGCGCAGTTCGTCGCGGTCCTTTACGTCGTCTCCGGTCGCCGCCCAAGAGGGCGCGGCGAGTAGGCAGAGCGTCAAGCAAGCTGAAACAAGGCTGCGCCAGATCATGTTAACGAGGCAGTTGCTGTTGAATAAAGTTGACGACATCGTCAATAGCAATGTCTTCATTGTCACTGGCACGGCGATTTTTGTATTCAAGCATGCCGTTGTCTAAACCTCGGTCGCCAATCACGATACGGTGAGGAATACCGATTAACTCCATGTCGGCAAACTTAACCCCTGGGCGTTCGTTGCGGTCGTCGAGCAGCACGTCGTAACCTAGGTCGCGCAAGGTGTTGTAAAGATTCTCGGCTTGCTCGCGAACTCGCTCCGACTTTTGCATGTTCAGCGGTACAATCGCAACTTCAAAGGGCGCGATGCTGGCGGGCCAAAGTATGCCTTTATCGTCGTTGTTTTGCTCAATGGCTGAGGCAACTACGCGGGTAACGCCTATGCCGTAGCAGCCCATGGTCATGATTTGGTCTTTGCCATTTTCGTTTAGCACGCTGGCTTTGAGCGCTTCTGAATACTTGGTGCCGAGCTGGAAAATATGACCAACTTCAATGCCGCGTTTAATGAGTAAGCTGCCTTTGCCGTCGGGGCTGGGGTCACCTTCTACGACATTGCGGATGTCGGCTGTTTCAGAGAAGGCGGCGTCGCGATCCCAGTTGCTGCCGGTAAGATGGAAACCATCTTCGTTGGCACCACAAACAAAGTCGCTGCTGTGGGCTGCGCTGCGGTCGGCAATAACGCGAATTTTTAAACCGGCTGGGCCAATTGAGCCAGGCTTGCAGCCCAGTGTCGCGACAATGTCCTCTTCTGCCGCGAAGGAGAGTGGCGAGGCGACGCCGGCTATTTTTTCAGCCTTGATCTCGTTGAGCTGGTGATCACCACGCAAGACCAGTGCGATTAAGTCTTGTTTGCCATGTTCATCTTCTTCACCGTAAACGATGAGGGTTTTTAACACCTGCTCGGCGCTCAGCTTGAGTAGGGCGCTGACTTCGTCAATAGTGTGGGTGTTAGGCGTGGCGACTTTCGTCGTTGCTTGGCTAGGCGCAGGGCGTTCACCGGCGGGGGCGATGGCTTCGGCCATTTCCACGTTGGCGGCATAGTCTGAGGTGTCAGAAAAGGCGATATCGTCTTCGCCAGACGAGGCCAATACGTGAAACTCGTGGGAACCGCTGCCGCCAATAGAGCCGGTGTCGGCAATGACAGGGCGGAAATCCAAGCCTAAACGCGTGAAAATGCGCGAGTAAGCGGCGTGCATCACGTCGTAGGTCGCTTGTAGGGATTCTTGGTCATTATGAAAAGAGTAGGCATCTTTCATAATGAATTCCCGCGAGCGCATTACGCCAAAGCGCGGGCGAATCTCGTCGCGGAATTTGGTTTGCACCTGGTAAAAGGTCGCCGGCAGTTGCTTGTAACTTTTAATTTCGTTGCGAATAAGGTCGGTTATGACTTCTTCGTGGGTTGGACCTAGGCAAAAATCTCGGCCGTGGCGGTCGTTAAAACGCAGGAGCTCGGCACCGTATTGTTCCCAGCGGCCAGACTCCTGCCATAATTCGGCGGGCTGGGCGACCGGCATCAGTACTTCCATGGCGCCGCTGTTGTCCATTTCGTCGCGAATTATGGCTTCGACTTTGCGCAGCACTCGCAGGCCCATTGGCAGCCAAGTGTAGAGGCCGGTGGCGAGCTTGCGTATCATGCCCGCCCGCAGCATTAGCTGGTGGCTGATGACTTCGGCATCGGCGGGGGTTTCTTTAATGGTGGCAATTAGGAATTGGCTAGCGCGCATGATGTAATTCTGGCCTTGTTTATCAGAGTGTGCGCATTTTACGATTGATCGGCAGCGCGGTACAGCCGCAGGAGGTAGTGATGTTCGAATTACATGAGGCTTTGGCCAGAGATTGCGAATTTTTGGGTGATTTACCCCTGTGCAGGCTGCTGTTAATGAACGACAGCCAGTATCCCTGGTTGATTTTGGTGCCGCGCCGTGCAGATTTGCGCGAGCAATGTGACTTAAACAGCGACGATCAACTGCTGTATTTGCAGGAATCGAATATTAGCTGTGCGGTGCTGCGTAGTGAATTTGGCGCCGAAAAGCTCAATGTGGCGGCTCTGGGTAATATGGTTCCGCAGTTGCATATCCATCATATTGCGCGGTTTAACACCGACGCGACATGGCCCAAACCGGTTTGGGGGCAGCTCCCCGCACAAGCCTATACGGACGCTAAATTAGCGGCACTTGTAGTGCAGTTGCGCAAGGCTTTTAGGGCGCGTATTGAACTTAAATATTAGGGTTTGGCGGGGGTTGTTAGCGCTAGGTTAGGCTTTTTGTCGGCCCAGCTGTTTTGGTTGTTAATTGTGCTGAATTCTGCAAAAAAGGCCTTTTTTGCAGTGTTTTGCGCTTAAATGGCACCCTATATCTTGTATTGCGTAAAACAATCGACTATAGGTAGTCGCATGCACTTTTCTGATGAAAGACGCTAAGGCAGGTACAGTGGTCTTTGCCTTGGTTTAGCTGTTGAGTGCTAGGGATTTAATTGGGCAAGAAAAATTCAACGTGAGATATAGGAATAATCATAATGGCGATAAAAAAAGCTGCTCCAAAAAAAGCTGCCGCTAAGGCAAAAGTTAGCGCACCAGCAAGCGCGGCACCTAAGCGTAAAACAACAGCAATCAGCGAGAAAATGACCAAAACTCAGATTCTGACTGAGATTGCTGAAAACACCAATTTGAGCCGTAAGCAGGTTGGCGATGTTATGGCTGAGCTGGAAATTTTGATTGAGCGCAGCATCAAAAAGCGTGCGCTAGGTGAGTTTACTATTCCCGGTTTGATGAAAATCACCACGGTGAAGAAGCCAGCAACTAAGGCGCGCAAGGGTATTAACCCTTTTACCGGTGAAGAAACCACCTTTAAAGCCAAGCCTGCCAGCGTGGCAGTAAAGGTTCGCCCACTGAAAAAGCTCAAAGATTTCGCTGTTTAAGCGTAAATCGACCACTCCAAGGTGGTATTTACACCACTTTGGAGTTTAATCCACCGCTTTACCGTTTATTTCCTCTCTGATATTGGCTCCTGCATTTATTGCTGGCGGCGCTTTGCGTTATAATCCCGCTCCTTTTGAGCCGTTTGGCCCTTAATGACTTCATTGGTTTGTTTTGAATTGGGGATATTTTCCTATGCCTATCTACGAATATGTGTGTCGGGCCTGCGAACATGAGTTTGAAGCCTTGCAAAAAATGAGTGATCCAGTTCTAACTGATTGCCCGGAATGTAAGGCTGTGGAGCTGGCTAAAAAGGTTTCGGCAGCGGGTTTTCGCCTAAAAGGTGGCGGCTGGTATGAAACCGATTTTAAATCTGGCGGCAAAAAGAAAAATTTGGCGGGTGACAGTGCCTCTAGCGGCGCCGCACCTACGTCTTCATCCTCCGACTAAACCTCGGATTTTGACTTAATAAACTCGATATAGCGGGACAGAATTCATGCGCAGTCATTATTGCGGCAGCTTGGGTAGTGAAAACATTGATCAAGAAGTGACCTTGTGTGGTTGGGTAGACCGCCGTCGAGATCATGGTGGGGTTATCTTTCTCGACATGCGTGACCGCGAGGGCATTGTGCAGGTCGTGTTTGATCCAGACACCGAAGAACACTTCCGCACTGCCGACAGGGTGCGCGGTGAATATGTGCTGCGTATTCGTGGCCGCGTTCGCGCCCGGGCCGAGGCGACCGTTAACGCCAATATGAAAACTGGCGCCATTGAAGTGCTGGGTAAAGAGCTGGAAATTCTGAATGAGTCAGAAACCCCTCCGTTCCAGTTGGATGATCACACAAATGTTGGCGAAGATGTGCGTTTGCGCTATCGCTACCTAGATCTGCGTCGCCCGCAAATTGCCGACAAGCTGCGCTTGCGCGCGCGGATTACCTCGGTGCTGCGCCGCTATTTAGATGGCCAGAACTTCTTGGATATCGAAACGCCGATTTTGACTCGTGCTACGCCAGAAGGCGCTCGGGATTATTTGGTGCCTAGCCGTACTCACGCTGGCAAATTCTTTGCGTTGCCCCAATCGCCTCAGCTCTTTAAACAGCTGCTGATGGTGTCGGGTTTTGACCGCTATTATCAAATCGCCAAGTGCTTTCGCGACGAAGATCTGCGCGCCGACCGTCAGCCAGAATTTACCCAGATCGATATTGAAACGTCTTTTATGGACGACAAGCAAATCATGGCCGTTACTGAGGGCATGATTAGCGATCTGTTTAAAGAAGTGATGAATATTGACCTTGGTAGCTTCCCAACCATGAAGTACGCCGAGGCCATGTCGCGTTTTGGTAGCGACAAACCCGACATGCGGATTCCGCTCGAGATGGTCGACGTTGGCGATCTGATGCAAGACGTGGAGTTTAAAGTCTTCTCTGGTCCAGCCAAAAGCCCAGAAGGCCGCGTAGCTGCTTTAAAAGTACCTGGTGGTAACGAGGCGCTGACCCGCAAGCAAATTGACGAATACACTAAGTTCGTTGGTATCTACGGTGCCAAAGGCTTGGCGTACATTAAGGTAAATGACAAGTCTGATCTGGAGAATGGCCTGCAGTCTCCTATTGTTAAGTTCTTGCCCGAGCCAGTGCGCGCCGCAATTTTGGAGCGTTTGGCCGCTGAAAATGGCGATTTGATCTTCTTCGGCGCAGATAGCGCCAAAGTAGTGAACGAAGCGCTTGGCGCGCTGCGCTGTAAATTGGGTGAAGATCTTAACTTGTACACCTGCGAGTGGGCGCCACTGTGGGTTGTTGACTTCCCAATGTTTGAGAAAGATGGCAGTGGCAACTGGACCTCACTACACCACCCCTTCACTGCACCGTCGTGCAGCCCAGAAGAGCTTGAAAAAGCACCTGGCTCAGCCCTGTCAATTGCCTACGATATGGTGCTTAACGGCACTGAGCTTGGTGGTGGTTCGGTTCGTATTCATCGCTCAGATATGCAACAAGCGGTATTCCGCGTATTGGGTATTGGCCCAGAAGAAGCTGACGAGAAATTTGGTTTCTTGTTAGATGCCCTCAAATACGGCGCGCCACCGCACGGCGGTTTGGCTTTTGGTTTGGATCGTTTAGTGATGTTAATGACCGGTGCGAAGTCGATTCGCGACGTTATTGCTTTCCCTAAAACCCAGAGCGCGGCCTGCGTGATGACCGATGCACCAGGTACGGTTGAGAGCAAGCAGTTAACCGAGCTGAATATTCGTTTGCGCAAATTAGAAGAAGATAAATAATTGAGCTAAGCGCTCAATAGGTTTTACCGTTCGATCTAGATGAGCCTCGCAATGCGGGGCTCGTTTCTGTCAGGAGGCTATATGGCGGGTCACAGCAAGTGGGCCAATATTAAGCATCGCAAAGCTGGGCAAGATGCCAAGCGCGGCAAAATATTCACCAAACTGATTCGAGAAATTGTGGTAGCTGCCAAAGCCGGCGGCCCTGCGCCTGAAGATAATCCGCGCTTGCGTGCGGTGGTCGACAAGGCGCTGACCGCGAATATGAAACGCGACACTATCGACAAAGCCATCGCGCGAGGCGCGGGTAATGCCGAGAGCGACAATTATGAAGAAGTGACTTACGAAGGTTATGGCGCGGGTGGCGTGGCGATTCTGGTTGAATGCATGACCGATAACCGCAATCGCACGGTGGCTGACGTTAGGCACGCCTTTAATAAGCGTGGCGGTAATTTGGGTACTGATGGTTCGGTTGCCTATTTGTTTAATCGCCTTGGTCAAATGGTTTTTGAGCCGGGCCAAGAAGAAGATGCTGTGCTGGAGGCGGCTTTAGAGGCCGGCGCCGAAGACGTGCAATTTGGCGACGACGGGTCGATTGAGGTGTTAACCGCCTTTGCTGACTTTATGGCAGTGAAAGAGGCAATGGCGGCAGCGGGCTTTGCGCCGGATCACGCCGAAATCGTCATGCAGCCATCAATGGCAGTTGCGCTGGATCAAAATGGCGCCGAGGCATTGCTGGCACTTGTCGATATGTTGGAAGATCTCGACGACGTCCAGAGTGTGCACACCAATGCTGATATCCCCGAAGAGGTTCTTGCTGCACTGGCGGATTTGGTTTGATCTTTAGCGCCGTCGATGTCGGCGTGTCATTATCTATGAAAATCTGTGCATAATAAGTCAGACTCGCCGCGCTCAGCGTATGCTCGTGCGTAGCCATATTGCTTCCTTTTTTCATTTGCAGGCGCCATGACCATAATTTTGGGGGTAGACCCCGGATCACATAAAACCGGCTTTGGCGTAATAGAAGTGCTGGGTAACCAACACCGTTACGTAACCAGCGGTGTGATTCGCCTGCCGCAGGGTGCGTTGCCAGCGCGCTTGGATATTATTTTTAAAAGTTTGTGCACCATTATTAATGAATACTCACCCGATGAAGCGGCCGTAGAAGAGGTATTTATGGCTAAGAGCGCGGGCTCTGCCTTAAAACTTGGGCAGGCGCGGGGGGCGGCCGTGGTGGCCTGTGTGAGTGAGGGCTTGTTGGTTGCTGAATATACCGCCAGACAAATAAAAAAAGCGGTGGTAGGCACCGGCGCTGCAGATAAAGAGCAGATCCAGCACATGGTGAAAATCTTACTGAAACTCCCCGCTGCGCCGCAGGAAGATGCGGCAGATGCCTTGGCGGCGGCAATTTGCCATGCCAATTCTCGGCAGGGCTTGTTGAGTATGTCTGGGCCACACGGCGGCGCGCGCATGCGCCGTGGTCGCCTTTCTTAGCTGCTATACCTGAATAACGATGCATAAGAACGAATACACACCGATGAAAGTTAATATGAAGACGGAGCACAAATGATAGGTCGTTTGCGGGGGGTGCTAATAGAAAAGCAGGCGCCGGAGATTGTTATTGAGGTGAATGGCGTGGGCTACGAAGTGCTGGTGCCAATGACCACGCTTTATAATTTGCCTACGCTGGGCCAAGAAGTGTCGCTTTACACCCAGTTTATAGTTCGCGAAGATGCTCAACAGTTATATGGTTTTAGCGATGTTCGTGCGCGGCGCCTGTTTCGCGATTTGATCAAGGTTAACGGGGTTGGCCCTAAGATGGCCTTGGCGATTATGTCCGGCATCGACAGCGACGAGTTTGTGCGCTGCGTGCAAGACGGTAATACCGCTGCGTTAGTGCGCTTGCCGGGGGTGGGTAAGAAGACCGCTGAGCGCCTGGTTATTGAAATGCGCGACCGCCTTAAAGATTGGGCGCCAGAGCTGGGCAGTGTTAGTACGCCAACGCCGCAAACGCTGGGCCGTGTGAATATTGCAGAAGCTGAAGCAGCGCTGGTGGCGCTGGGTTATAAACCCCAAGAGGCGAGCAAGGCCATTAGTGCCTTAAAACTGGATGATGCCAGTAGCGAGGAATTGATCCGCGCTGCCTTAAAAAACATGATTAAGTAATGAGCAAAGCCCTGTGATAGAAATAGACCGCCTAGTGGCACCGGAGCTCGGCGAGCCAGCTGAAGAACGCTTCGATCGAGCGATACGGCCTAAAAGCCTTGCCGATTATATTGGTCAGCCAGCGGTGCGCGAGCAAATGGGGATCTTTGTGAGCGCAGCGCGGATGCGCAATGAACCGCTGGATCACACCCTGATTTTTGGCCCGCCAGGCTTGGGCAAAACCACCTTGGCAAATATCTTGGCCAATGAAATGGGGGTGTCGCTCAAAACGACCTCGGGGCCGGTATTGGAAAAAGCGGGTGACCTTGCTGCTCTGCTGACCAATCTCGATGCTGGCGATGTGCTGTTTATTGACGAGATTCATCGTCTCAGCCCCAATATTGAAGAAATTTTGTATCCGGCGATGGAAGACTATCAGCTGGATATTATGATTGGCGATGGCCCAGCCGCACGCTCCATTAAATTGGATTTACCGCCGTTCACCCTAGTTGGTGCCACCACTCGGGCGGGCTTGTTAACGTCACCGCTGCGGGACCGCTTCGGTATTGTCCAGCGCTTGGAATTTTATGGGGTGAAGGATCTTACCACCATTGTTAGCCGTAGCGCGGGCATTCTCGGTATGCGCCTCGATGACGCAGGTGCCCATGAAATTGCACTGCGCTCTAGGGGCACGCCACGCATTGCCAACCGGCTATTGCGGCGGGTTCGGGATTACGCTGAAGTTAAGTCAGACGGTTTTGTGAGCGCCGAAATCGCCGATCAGGCATTAAATATGCTTAATGTCGACAGCAGTGGCTTTGATCACCAGGATCGGCGTCTACTATTAGCGATGATCGAGCGTTTTGATGGTGGTCCTGTGGGCGTAGATAGCCTCGCCGCCGCGATTAGTGAGGAGCGCGGCACCATAGAGGATGTACTTGAACCTTATTTAATTCAGCAGGGCTATATTATGCGCACACCTCGGGGCCGGGTCGTTACTAATCAGGCGTATCGTCATTTTGGCTTGGAAATGCCCAAAAATGGGGATATTACCGAAAACGGTGGTGCATCCTGATGGAATTCAGTCTACCGCTGCGAGTCTATATTGAAGACACCGACGCGGGTGGCATAGTTTACTATGTGAACTACCTCAAATTTATGGAGCGTGCGCGTACCGAATATATGCGGGCACAGGGATTTTCTAAAGCGGCAATCATGAATGATGCGCTAATGTTTGTTGTTAGTGCACTGCAAACAAAATATTTACGTCCGGCACGATTAGATGAGCAACTAAATGTAACCGCCAGAGTCATAGCGGCGGCTCGAGTAAGCTTGTGTTTTGAACAACGGGTTTACCGAGGCGAAGAATTGTTGTGCGAGGCCGAGATAACAGTGGCTTGTGTTGACAGTAATACGCTAAAGCTAAAACGAATACCAACGGAGCTGCTTGCAGCACTGAAGCATTAATACAAAAAATCAGGAGTGAACTGTGGGACAAGAGCTTTCCATTTGGCAACTAGTGAGTTCGGCCAGCTTATTTGTGCAGCTGATAATGATGGTTCTATTGCTTGCCTCGGTAGTGTCCTGGTATCAAATTGCCAACCGAGTTATGTATTTCAATCAAGCGCAGGGCGAGATGAATCGCTTTGAAGCGCGGTTTTGGTCGGGAACGGATCTTCATACTCTTTATAAAGAAGGTGATGAGAAACATGTGGTCGTTGGTATGGAGAGCGTGTTTCGGGCGGGCTACAAAGAGTTTACTCGGCTAGCCAAAAAGCGTCTCGACTCCGACGCCATGATGGAGGCCTGTCAGCGCTCAATGCGCGTAGCCTTGTCTCGGGAAGAAGAGGCGATGGAGCATAGTCTTCCATTTTTGGCGACGGTGGGTTCAACCAGCCCTTATGTGGGGCTGCTCGGTACCGTGTGGGGGATCATGGGTTCTTTCCACGGCTTAGGTCAGGTTCAGCAAGCGACCTTGGCCACAGTGGCACCGGGTATCTCTGAGGCTCTGGTTGCAACAGCTATGGGTTTGATAGCTGCGATACCGGCGGTGGTTTCCTATAACCGCTTTTCCTCCAAGGTCGATTCTTTTGCTGGCAAATACGACACTTTCTCTGAAGAGTTCTCCAGTATTTTACACCGCCAAATTCACTCGCGGGATTAAGGGGAACGGCTATGTCGCGACGAAATAAGCGTAAGCCGATGTCCGACATTAATGTGGTTCCCTACATTGATGTGATGTTGGTGCTATTAATAGTATTTATGGTAACGGCGCCAATGCTGGTGCAAGGTGTGCAAGTGGAACTGCCGCAGGCATCTACCGAGCCAGTGCCGCCTACTGACGATGATCCTATTGTGGTCTCGGTGGATAAGCAGGGTAAGTACTATGTGACCTTGGGCGACCCAAGTAAGCAGGGCGAGCCGGCAGAGTTGGCTGATATCGGCGACAAGATCAGTAAAATTTTGCGCAATAAGCCCAAAACGCCAGTAATGGTAAAGGGTGACGGCGCAGTAGATTATTCGGCTGTGGTAGCTGCGATGGCGGTCTTGCAGGGTGCAGGCGCAACGTCGATAGGTTTGATTACCGAGGAACCTAAATCGCGCAGTGGAGCGAAGTAAGCGCGATGAGTGATATAAAGCTGGTTCCGGCAGCGGTAACGCTAAGCATGCATGCGGGGGTGATAGCGCTCTTGCTGTTTGGTATACCGACCATGCAGGACACAAAGCCCTTGGAGGCGCGGCCGCTGGCAATACAGGCAAAATTGGTGATTGAAAAGCCGGTAAGTCGGCCGGCGCCAGCAAAGCCGGTGGCGAAACCAAGCCCGAAGCCTGTGGTCAAACCGGCGCCTAAGCCCGAGCCGGTTAAAAAGCCTGAGCCTAAGCCGACACCGCCGCCACCGAAACCAAAGCCCGTGCCGCAGGTAAAAAAGCCCGAACCAAAAGGGCCGACGCCGGAGGAGATTCGCAAGCAGAAAGAGCAGGAAAAGGCTCGTGAGGCAGCTAAGCAGCAGGCCCTGCAAGAGGAGATTCGTCGCGAGCAGCAAAAAGAGCTTGCCGATGCGCTTGCCTCTGAAGATGAGTTGGTGGAGGACGGTGAATTAGCCTCTACTTATGCCGATTTAATTACGGCATTGATTTCAAATAATTGGACGCGGCCGCTGTCTGCCCGAAACGGTATGCAGGCGACGATCCAAATTATGACCACGCCTACTGGCGAGATAGTTGGTCATTCGATTATTAAGGGCAGCGGCGATAGCGCCTTTGATATATCGATAACCCGGGCGGTGACTCGTTTGGGCAAGATAGAAGAGCTGGCTGAGTTGGCTCGCAAAGATCCGTCGGCGTACGAAAAAAACTTCCGACGTTTTACGATTAATTTTTCACCCCAAGATTTGAGGCGGTAATGTTTAAACAGATTGTTACAGTGTTAGCCTTGGTGCTCGCCGGTAATTTCGCAGTGGCCGATCTCACCATTGAAATTAATAAGGGCAAGGACGATCCTGTGCCTATTGCGATTGTGCCCTTTGGTTGGCAGCCCGGTGTGGCTGTTGCTGAGGATATAGCGTCTATTGTTGAAATGGATTTACATCGCAGCGGCCAATTTGCACCTTTGAGCCGCGGCGACATGCTGGGCCGCCCGCGCAATGCCAGTGAAGTTTATTACCGAGACTGGAAAAGCTTGGGGGTAGACTACGTGGTGGTGGGCACGCTCACGCAGCCGATGCCAGGTACGTTAATGGCAAATTACGAACTGCTAGATGTCAATACGCAGCGCGTGGTACTTACTGGCTCGGAATCGGTGAGCTCAGAGAAGCCGCGCTACCTCGCGCACACAGTTAGCGACAAAATATATGAAAAACTCACAAATATTCGCGGTGCATTTAGGACGCAACTGCTTTATGTTTCCGCTGTTCGCGAAGGGGGCAATCGAACCCGCTTCCGGTTGCTGAAAAGCGACATCGATGGGGCCAATGAATCGGTACTTTTTGACAGTCGAGAGCCAATTATGGCGCCGACTTGGTCCCCAGACGGCAAGAAAATCGCATACGTTTCCTTTGAAAGTAGCAGGCCTGCAATATACATGCAGGACCTACTGACGGGTGTGCGTAAGCAGTTAACAGCGTTCCGTGGTTTAAACAGCTCGCCAGCGTTTTCACCTGATGGCACAAAAATGGCGATGGTATTGTCAAAGGATGGCAGTCCCGATGTGTATGTGATGGATTTGGCCAGCGGCAGTTTAGAGCAGGTAACCAATCACTTTGCTATCGATACTGAACCGGCCTGGTTACCAGACGGAAAATCGTTAATATTCACGTCCGACCGAGGCGGTAAACCGCAGATTTATAAGGTCCAACTGGGTAGTGGAGCGGTAGAAAGAATTACATTTATAGGTGACTATAATGCTAGGGCGAGAGTTCTGGCAGATGGTCTGGGTCTGGTGCTAGTGCATCGCAGCAACGGCAATTTTCATATCGCAGTGCAGGATTTGAAACGTAACCGTGTTGAGATTCTAACCAGTACCAATTTGGACGAGTCACCTAGTGTGGCGCCAAACGCCAGTATGCTATTGTATGCAACACAGTATGATGGCAAGGGTGTTTTGGCGGCAGTATCGATAGACGGTGGAGTGAAGTATCGCTTGCCGTCGCGATTCGGGGATGTGCGCGAACCGGCTTGGTCGCCTTTTCTTCAATGAAGTAGTAGCCGGGAAAGAAAGACCGAACATACAAAATTAATTGTGTGTCCGGAAGTGTGTAATCAAAACTTGACGGGAAAATGCCATGAAATACCAAGCAAAAAATATGTTTTTGGGTGTAGCTTTCTTCAGCGTACTGTTGGCCGGTTGTGCATCAACTGACACCGATAGCAGTGGCCAAGAAGGTGCTGACACAGTTAGCACTTACACAGAGTCTGCCGATGCAAATGCCTCAGCTTACGATGCCCAAGACATGATGAATCTCGAAACGGTTTTCCATTTCGAATTCGACCAAGCCACTTTGACTGCTAAGGCTCGTAAAGCTCTGGACGCACAAATTGTTCGTCTGAAGAAAACTACTGGTCCTGTGCGTCTGGAAGGTCATGCTGACGAGCGCGGTACCCGTGAATACAACATCGCTCTCGGTGAGCGTCGTGCTATTGCTGTAGCAGATTACATGGCAATTAATGGCATTCCGCGCTACCGTATTGAGACTGTTAGCTACGGCGAAGAGCGTCCAGTTGCATTCGGCCAGTCTGAATCAACTTACTCTCAGAACCGTCGCGTTGAACTGAAGTAATTTAAAGGCGTACTGATGCAGTTTACAAAACCACTGTTCTTGCTGCTGCCGGCAGCGTGTTTGTCGGCACAGTTGTGGGCGCAAGCCCCAGTTGTAGATATGAACTCACCCCGACAGGGTGCTGAATCCGGTCGCAGTATTCAGGGCGAGATCTATCAGCAGCTTCAGCAACTTCGTCAAGAAATGATGACGCTGCGGGGAATAGTGGAGGAGCAAGAGCATCAGATCAGTCAGCTAAAACAGCAGGGCCTAGATCGCTATATTGATTTAGACCGCCGTTTGGGTTCGCTAACCACTGGCGCCGCTGGCGCGGTGGTTGGCAGCTCTAGCGCGGAGGCGGGTATAACAGCAGGCGCAGACAGCGGTGAAATACCGTCTGCCAGTGACGTGCCAGCAGTTGCCGCAGCTACTTCTGTGACCGCAAGTCCCTCAGTTTCTGGTCCGGTTCCGGCTGTGGCGAGTTCTGGGAATGATTCTTCCGACTATACCGATGCTTACGCCTTGGTTAGAAGTGGCAATTACGATCAAGCCATCACTGCATTTCTAGCATATGTAGAGCGCTACCCCTCAGGTCGCTACACGCCTAATGCGTGGTATTGGTTGGGCGAACTCTATGTTGCAGTTAAGCCCCAGAATTTAAAAGGCGCAACCGAGGCCTTTCAGTATTTGCTAAGCAAATATCCTGACCACGATAAAGTCCCCGCTGCCATGTACAAATTGGGCACGGTCTACTTCTTGAATGGTAATAAGCAAAAATCCCAAGAATTACTGACACATGTCATTGACCGCTACGGCAGTACCGGCAACTCTGCAGTAAATAAATCGCGGGAATTTCTCCGTAAGAATTTCTGATTGTTCGCGGAGCAAAGCTTGCGCGGCTGGTCTCCGGAAACAATCCAGTATCCGGTAACTGGCGTCAATGAAAGCTAACACCCTTCGTATTACAGAAATATTCTATTCCCTGCAGGGCGAGTCCCGTACCTTGGGCTTGCCCACCGTGTTTGTGCGCCTTACGGGTTGTCCCCTGCGGTGCGTGTACTGCGATACCGAATACGCCTTTCATGGCGGTGAGCGCCGTGAACTAGACGATATTCTCGCGGAAGTGGCAAAGTATTCTCCTCGCTATATCTGCGTCACTGGTGGTGAACCGCTTGCGCAACCTGAATGCTTAGGCCTGCTTACCGCACTCTGTGATGCGGGTTATGAGGTGTCCTTAGAAACCAGTGGCGCATTGCCTATCGAAAAGGTGGATTCACGGGTTTCACGAGTTGTCGATCTAAAAACGCCGGCTTCGGGTGAAATGCATCGCAATCTTATGGATAATATCCCTTTTCTCACCGCGCACGATCAAGTTAAGTTTGTGCTGTGTAATCGTGAAGATTACGACTGGGCGAGATTTCAGCTCGATAGCCACCAGCTAAATAAGCGCGCCGGTGAAGTTTTGTTTTCACCCAGCTTTGGTCAGCTAAGCGCGACTGATTTGGCAAACTGGATAGTGGCAGACAACCTCCCTGTGCGTTTCCAGATGCAATTACACAAGATATTGTGGAATGACGCCGCAGGGCATTAGAAAAGAGGATGTGTTTTGCAAAAGAAAGCAGTCGTACTGGTTTCCGGTGGCTTAGACAGCGCTACGGTATTGGCCCAGGCAACAACCGCAGGTTACGAGTGTTATGCCCTAGCATTTGACTACGGCCAGCGTCACCGCGCCGAATTAGTCGCCGCCAAGCGCGTTGCAGAAAGTGGCGGTGCCAAAGAATTTAAAATTATTAAATTAGATTTAAGCAGTATTGGTGGCTCAGCCTTAACCGATATGAAAATCGATGTTCCCGATGCGGGCGCAGTGGGTATTCCAGTTACCTATGTGCCAGCGCGCAATACCGTGTTTTTGTCGATTGCCTTGGGCTGGGCGGAAGTCCTAGATGCCGACGATATATTTATCGGCGTGAACGCAGTGGACTACTCAGGCTACCCCGACTGCCGCCCCGCATTTATTGAAGCCTTCGAGACCCTCGCCAATGTCGCTACCAAGGCGGGCGTAGAAGGGCATGGCATGCACATCCACACCCCCCTAATGACCCTCAGCAAAGCGGATATCATCAAGCAAGGGGTGATTCTAGGCGTGGATTACGCGCAGACTGTGTCCTGCTACCAAGCCAATAGTGATGGCGAAGCCTGTGGCCGCTGCGATAGTTGCCACCTGCGCCGCGAAGGTTTTCAGCGGGCGGGTGTTACAGATCCTACCCGATATCGGAAACTGTAATAAAACTGCATTTTTTAACACTCTATGGTTGTTTTTTCTTTTGAAATCCGTATTATAGGCGCCTCTTTCGGGGTCACTGAAAAGACGCACTTTTAGCGAATAATCAGTGATTTAGCTCTAGTAAATAATACTGGATTCATTCGGAAGATAGCTTTACAATGCGGCCCCCGGAACACGCGGGTAGCAAAAAAGAGAATTTGGGCCGTTAGCTCAGTGGTAGAGCAGTTGGCTTTTAACCAATTGGTCGATGGTTCGAATCCATCACGGCCCACCATCAAATTCCGAAGAAAATCAAAGCGTTGCAGATGTGCAGCGCTTTTTTTTCGTCTGGACTTTTCCTCTGTGACCACCTTAGTGCCCATTCTGTGCCCAAATCGCGCCCATTCTGTGCCCAAAGGCTGATTCAAAATAAGTGAAAAATCAGCCGAAATGACCAGTTAGTCTACCTTGGGCACTGGCTCTGGAAGGTGTACTAACAGGTCTTCAACACGGCATTCAAAGTAATTACACAGTGCGTCAATATTATCAGTTCCGGTATTGCATCCTTTTTCATTTGCAATCTTGGAAAGAGTTGCTCGGTGTATGCCGGTCGCCTTGGATACCTCATTTAGAGTAATAACCCGGCCGTCGTGAAACTCCTTTTCGGCTAACACTTCTTTTAATCGTATCCTAATCAAAATAGACATCCGTCAATTATAATCGACATTTATTGTTGATTGTCGATATTTGTCGTGGTATAAAATAACCAGGCGTCGCACAAACTCGACGTGAGGCATTAAAAATCGACTTGCGATGAAGGAAATATACATGAGTTATACATACCTTACTACTGATGGCCTATCTGAGCGGATTCATTATGAGCCTACAACTATTCGTAGCGTATTGAAGGATTCAGTTTTGTTTGAAGGCACACACTACATCCGCCCGTTTGGTGGGCGGAAAATTCTATACATTTGGGAGAATATTGAGAGGGACATGGGGTTATCTCAAAACGATAGCATTGCTATTCCTTTAGCTTCAGGGGGCAAGTGTTATGGGTAAGATTAGATCTCGTGAAGAAACAGGATGTTTGTTTTTCGATTTCAGGGTTAATGGCGCTCGCTGCCGTGAACAAACTACTCTGAAAGATACAAAAGCTAATCGCCGTAAAATGGAAAAAGTCCTCGAGCGTATTGAGCGTGAAATCGTGGCGGGTACTTTTGATTACGGTACGTTCTTTCCAGGTAGCGGCAGGGCAAGCCAATTCGAAAGCCGCCCATCGACTCCCTCAGTCGGTGTGACACCTAGTGTGGGTAGCGTTGATATGGCTGCGGCTCCAGTGCCGCCAGCGGTAATAGAGCGTGCGACGCCAACATTTTCTGAATTCACCGAAGTTTGGTTAACGGAAAATGACGCTGTCTGGCGCAGGAACACC
The DNA here is from genome assembly GCF_040892635.1 of Zhongshania guokunii. NCBI lineage: Bacteria > Pseudomonadati > Pseudomonadota > Gammaproteobacteria > Cellvibrionales > Spongiibacteraceae > Zhongshania > Zhongshania guokunii. Next base: position 223,869 of record NZ_JBFRYA010000006.1, read on the forward strand.
ATGATCTCCACAAAGGTGCATGTTAATGGATACTTGCTACCACGTTTCGCTGATAAGCAGATACACCAAATCCTGAAAGCAGACTGTTTAGCGTTTCGGGCTGATATCGCTAAGACAGGTGGCAGTATGAAGAAGCGAACGCTTTCTGCAAAAACCGTCAATGAGATTATGCAGATACTAGGAGCGATTCTCGCGGAAGGTGCTGACCGCTATGAATTTCCTAACCCTATGCAAAACGTAAAGCGGCTTAAAACGCAGAAGGTGCATATCGACCCACTGTCCTTTGATGAAGTTGAGAAGTTCATAGCTAATGTTCGGCCAGATTATAAACCGTACTTTACTGTCCGTTTTTTTACAGGATTGAGAACAGGGGAGGTGCACGGTCTTCAGTGGCGCTATATCGATTTCGAGCGGCGTGAAATTTTAGTTCGGGAAACCTATAGCCATTTAGGTCGTGAATACACCAAGAACGATGGCTCGCAGCGCGAAGTGCGTATGTCAGAGCCAGTCTATCAGGCGTTAAAAGCGCAATACGAAGCATCCGGTACTCTGAGTGAGTATGTGTTCTGTACTAGTGTAGGTACGCCGATTGATCCACTCAATGTAAACAAACGGGTTTGGAAGCCCACATTGAAATTACTCGGGATGAAAGACCGCCGTTTTTATCAAACCCGCCATACCGCAGCGACACTATGGCTGGCCTCCGGTGAGGCACCAGAATGGATCGCTAGACAGATGGGACATACCAGCACGGAGATGCTGTTTAAAGTCTACTCACGCTACGTTCCCAATCTAACCCGTCAAGATGGATCAGCTTTTGAGCGATTGCTTTTACAGCGAATGGGAGGGGGAGTGGAATAATGAAATCATTAACAAAAGAAACGGCAGGTTCATTGGCAAAAGTACTTGATAGTCGACTATCGACGATTCATGGCGATGATATGGTCGCTATTCTTGGTGTTGGACGTGAGTCCAGTAATGAGAAGGCCATTCAGTCATGGTTGATGTCTCGTTTTACCGATATCGGCGTTTTTCAAGGTAGTTGTCGCCTCAGATTGATTTATGCCGCCTTGTTTTTCTCGTCCACGACCGCTGGCTTTTCCGGGTTAAGATAAACGTCTTTTATCGGTTCCCAGTTTCTAATA